>DASYMM010000333.1:0-8701 GCA_036009085.1 Pyrinomonadaceae bacterium
GGGCTGCAAGGCAAGTTCTGGGAGATGCACGACCAACTTTATCGCGGGCAAAAAACATGGGCGACATCGGGCGACGCGGCGCAAGCGTTTGCCGCCTACGCGCACACGCTCGGCCTCGACGCCGAACGCCTCGCGCGCGACATGAACAGCGACGGGGTGGACACGCGCATCGTCGCCGATCACGAACGCGCACGCTCGCTCGGCGTTGACAGCACGCCCGTCCTCTTCGTCAACGGGCGCAAACTCCCGCCCGCCGCGCAAACGCCCAGAGACCTGCGCGCGGCCATCGAAGACGCGCTCGGCGGCAAACGCTGAACGTCTCCCGGTTAACAGTGATTCAAGAATTATCGGAGGAAGTTTCCGGCATGCGCCTTCAACGTTATTTCGCGCTTTCGCTCTGCCTGCTCGTCGCGGCGTCGCTCGGCTGTAGTTCTGATTCCGGCGGCGCGCAGCAGCCACCCGCCGCGCCCGTCCAAACCGCCGCCGGACAACCCGCGCCGAATGCCACGGGCGCAAACACAGCGGCGACGACGGCGACGGGCACCGCCTCGCCCGCACCGGCTGCGTCTCCCGCGAGCGGCACGAACGTCTGCGCGCTGCTCACTTCGGACGAGATCAAGGCTGTGCAGGGTGAAGATTTTCTTGAGGCGAAGCCCAATCATCGCCCCGATTCGTCTTTCAACGTCAACCAGTGTTTCTACATGACGCCGAGTTTCACCAAGTCCGTCAGCCTCGAAGTGACTGAGCGCGGCGCGAGTCCGCAGAGCGTGCACGAGTTCTGGGAAGAGCGCGTCGAGAAATCCGGCGAGGAGGCGAAACGCGAGCGCGAGGCCGAACGCGAGCGCGTGCGGAAAGGCGAAACGGCGAAGGAGCGCGAACGCGAACGCGAAGCGGAACGCGAGCGCGAAGCGAAGCAGCCACGCCGCCTGAAAGGCATCGGCGACGAAGCCTACTGGATCAACACGAACGCCAACAGCACCATGTACGTCTTCAAAAAGGACAAACTCCTGCGCGTCAGCATCGGCGGCACAGACACGGAAGACGCGCGCCTCAAAAAGATCAAGACGCTCGCGCAAAAAGCCATCGCGCGCCTGTAAGCCAAACACCTGCACCGAAGGCGACAAATAGACAGCCCCGCCCGTGGAGGCGGGGCTGTCTATTTGTCGCCGCCCGCGCTTGTCGAGGTCGGGCGCGGCTGAAACTTTACGCGCGCGCTTTCCGTTAGCACACTTGCTTTGTAAAATAGTCGCGCAAACTTTAACTCAACCGCCCGGCACGAAATCCTGAAAACTGAGACGCGCTTGTTAGTCTTCGCGCGTGTCTCGCGCGTCGCCGCCGGTTGATGCCTTAACGTTCAAAAATAAACTGTGGCCTCGGGAACGTCGCGCTCATCCTTGAGAGCGTGGTCGTCCGGGTTTTTGAATCCAGTCTCATGTCAAGTTTGGAGGTTCTATGAGAAATCGCGTTCGCCGCTCCTTCGTCGTCGTGGCTCTCGGCCTGTTGCTCTCGTTAGCCGGCGTCCCTGCCACGCAGGCGCAAAGGAGGGCTGCTACAGCCCGCACCCCGACGCCCGCGAAGCCGAGCTTCAACGTGCCGGTCACTTATTACAAACTGCCGAACGGCTTGAAGGTCGTGCTCTCGCCTGACACGAGTTCGCCCACGGTCGCCGTCGCCGTCTACTACCAGATCGGTTTTCGCATTGAGCCGAAAGAGCGCACGGGCTTCGCACACCTCTTCGAGCACATGATGTTTCAAGGCTCGCAGAACCTGGGCAAGATGGAATTTATCCGTCTCGTCCAACAGAACGGCGGCATCTTGAACGGCTCGACACGCTTCGACTTCACCAACTATTTCGAGATCATGCCCGCGCATAAACTGGAAACCGCGCTCTGGGCGGAAGCCGACCGCATGCGCGGACTCAGCATCACGGAAGACAGTTTGAAGAACCAGCAGGGCGTCGTCGGCAACGAAGTCAAGGTCAACGTTTTGAACACGCCTTACGGCGGTTTCCCCTGGCTCGACATGCCGCAGTATGCCAACACCAACTGGTACAACGCGCACAACTTCTACGGCGACCTCGCGGACATCGAAGCCGCCAAGCTCGAAGAAGTGCAACAGTTCTTCAAAACTTACTACGCGCCCAACAACGCCGCGCTCGTCGTCGTCGGCGACTTCAACGAAGCGGAAGCGCGTGCGATGGTCGAGAAATATTTCGCCGCCATCCCTTCGTCGAAACTGCCCCCGATACCCGACCTGAACGAGCCGCGACAGGAGACCGAGCGCAACGCCGTCAAACAGGATTCGCTCGCGCAACGCCCCGCGCTCTCTTTCGCCTATCACATGCCGCCGCGCAACACGCCCGAATATTACGCGATGGGCTTGCTCGACCAGATGCTCTTGCAGGGCGAAGACAGCCTGCTTAATCAGGAACTCGTCAAGCGTCGCGCTTACACGGATTCCGTCAACGGCGGCACGAACCTGCTCGGCAACATGTACAACTATCAAGGCCCGATGATCTGGCTCGGCTATCTCTTCCACGACTCGAAGACGACGCCCGCAGAGATCATGTCGGCGGTGGACACTGTGGTCAAAGGCGTGCAGGACAAACCCGTCACGCCGCAGATGCTCGAACGCGCTTTGACCAAAATGCGCTCCAACTTCTACAACATCCTCGGCCAACTCAACGGCTTCGGACGCGCCGACCTGCTCGCCAGTTTCGCGCTCTTTGACGACAACCCCGCGCGCATCAACTCGCTCGAAACGGAGTTTCGCAAAGTGACGCCGCAGATCATTCAGCGCACGGCGCGCGAATATTTGCGCGCGGGCAATCGCACGGTGCTCACCGTCGTCCCGAAACCGCCTGCGAGCGACGCGAAGCCCGCGAACTAAAAGGCCGACCGTTTAAGCAGACTCGAATGGAGATTTTCACATGAACTCGAAAAAGTTTTTCGCCATCGTCCACGCAGTCGCTTTAGGCGCGACTCTCCTCGCCGGTGCGCTGCCCACGTCCGCGCAGCAGCCGCAGAAGCAACAGCCGCCCGCGGGCGGCGCGCCCAAGCCTTTCACGCTGCCGCGCAAAGAAACTTTCACCTTGAAGAACGGCACGCAGGTTACGCTCGTGCCTTACGGCTCGATCCCGAAAGTCACCGTCAGCGCGATCATCCTCGCGGGCAACATCAACGAGACGGCGGAACAGGTCTGGCTCGCAGACCTCACCGGCGAACTGTTGAAGGAAGGCACCACGACGCGTTCAGCCGGAGCCGTCGCCGAAGAAGCGGCGCGCATGGGCGGCAGCCTCGGCATCGGTGTCACGCCGGATCAAACCTCGGTCAGCGCGGACGTGCTCTCCGAGTCAGGGCCGCAGCTCGTCTCGCTCATCGCAGACGTGTTGCAGCGTCCCGCGCTGCCCGCCGCCGAAGTTGAACGCATCAAGACCAACTTCATACGCAACCTGAGCATCGCCAGATCGCAGCCCGGCTCGCTCGCGCAGGAACGCTTCAGCAAACTGCTCTACGCAGACCATCCTTACGGCCGAATTTTCCCGACCGAAGAGATGATCAAAAATTTCACCATCGCCGACGTGCAGAAGTTCTACAGAGACAACTTCAGCGCGGCGCGCACGCGCATCTACGTCGCCGGACAATTCGACGCAGCCGCCATGCGACGCGCCATCACGCAAGCCTTCGGTAGTTGGGCGCGCGGTTCGAGTTTCGTGGAAAACATCCCGAAGCCCGTCTCCGTGCGCAAGATTTACTTGATTGATCGTCCGGGCGCGCCGCAGTCAACGCTCTATCTCGGCCTGCCCGTCGTCGATCCGAGCCACAAGGATTTCGTCGCGCTCTCGGTCACGAATTCCCTGCTCGGCGGTTCGTTCGCTTCGCGCATCACCTCGAACATACGCGAGCAGAAGGGCTACACCTATTCGCCCAATAGTTCGCTCTCGACGCACTACCGCGACGCGCACTGGGTTCAAGTTGCAGACGTAACCACCGCCGTCACCGGCGCCTCGCTCAAAGAGATTTTCTACGAGATCGACCGGCTGCAAAAAGAACCGCCCACGGAAGCCGAGTTGCAGGGCATCAAGAACTACCGCGCCGGAGTCTTCACCATCCAGAACTCCTCGCGCGCAGGCATCATCGGCCAACTCGCCTTCCTCGACCTGCACAAACTGCCGGAAACCTACCTGACCAACTACGTGCAGAACGTCCTCGCCGTCACGCCGCAGGAAGTGCAACGCATCGCGCGCGAATACCTCCGCAGCGAGAAGATGGCGATTGTCGTCGTCGGCGACAAGGCGCAAGTTGCCAGCCAGCTTACGGACTACGGCGAAGTCACCTATTAAACTGAACTGACGCGCGCCGTCGCCGCTCTAGGCCGGCAAACGCCTCAGCCGTCGTTCGCTCGACGTGAAAAAAGGTCAAGGCCACCAAAGTTTTTGGTGGCCTTGACCTTTTCCGAAAGACGATAGCGCTAACGGGGATCGAACCCGTACTCTCTGCCTTGAGAGGGCAGCGTGTTAACCAATTACACCATAGCGCCTTGAAGACCAAGGGATTATAGGTTTGCCCTCGCGCAGTTGGCAAGCGCGCCTGCGGTGCTATACTTCCGTTAAAGGCGCGCGCAGGTGTACGCCGCGAAAATCTTGAGCCGTTCGCGGCGGCGCGCAGAGCCTTGAAAGTCTCTCCCCGGATATTTTTATCTCTCATTCGCCATTGAACTTTTATGCCGGACACTTTTCTCGAAAGCAGCCTCGAAAGCAGCACGGGCGCGCCAAATGCACGACCGGACGCGCACGCGGATTTCCCGCTCGGACTCGGCGATTTCCACTACAGAGACCTCTACCAGCCCGAACGTCTCGGTCAACTGACCGCAACTTTCTACGCGGAACTGCACCGCGCGGACGCGACGCTCCACGCCGATTTGCTGGCTTACACACGAGCGCGCGGCGCGAATTTGAAGGGGACGCGCGCCGAGTCGGAACTCCTCATCGCGTGCGCGCCGCACCTGTCGCGCTTCATCGCGCGACTGTTCGAGACGGAAGCCGAGCGCGCGGCGCACATGGAACGCATCACGGCGCAAGACGCGATCTTCAAGTTCAAAAATTTCATCACGCGGCGCGCTTTGAAACGCGTGCCGCCCGAACAGGCTCTCACCGTCAACGCCGACAAGATTCAGGACGCGCTCGAAAATTTACGCCGCGCCGCTTTCCCCGACACGCTCGATTGCGACGCGGAACTCGGCGTCGCGCGCCTGACAGCGCAACTGCTCGCCTGGGAAGATCAACTTTCGGCGAAGCCGGAAGCGAAAGGCGAGAAAAGCGGTGGCGGCAACGGCGACGGCAGAGACGGCGACGGAGGCGTCGAAAGTCGCGTCGAGATCGGCGCGGCGCGTGCGCGCGTGGCGAAAGCGGGCGGGGAAGTTTTGTCTCTGAAGGAGTTTGAGATTGATGCTGGCGAAAATGCGCCGGACGAGGATGCGGCGTTTGTGAAGGCGTCTTTGCGTCTCGTCGAGACTTGGGCGTCGGTGCATGCGACGCAGGCGGCGGCGAAGGCGCGCGTCCGTAGTTGGGTCAGTTTTCGCGTGCCGCATCCGTTGAACTATGAGCATCTCGTGCAGCTTGAGCGTCATGATGCGGAGTTGCCGGAACGCATGCGCGGGCTTGAAGCGAACTTGCGACGGCGCGACGGCTTCGCTTTGACCGACGGGCGTGCGAGCGAGCGCGAAGTTCTGGACGAAGTCAACTATTGTCTCTATTGCCACGAGCGCGACAAGGATTCCTGCTCGAAGGGCTTGTATGAACGCGACGGCACCTTGAAGCGCAACCCGCTCGGCATCGCGCTCGAAGGCTGCCCGCTCGACGAAAAGATTTCCGAGATGCACGTCCTGCAACGCGACGGCGATTCTATCGGCGCGCTCGCGCTCGTGATGATTGACAACCCGATGTGTCCGGGCACGGGGCATCGCATCTGCAACGACTGCATGAAGTCGTGCATCTTCCAGAAGCAGGAGCCGGTCAACATCCCGCAGGCAGAGACGGGCGTGCTGACGGACGTGCTCAAACTGCCTTACGGTTTTGAAATCTACTCGCTCCTCACGCGCTGGAATCCACTGAACGCCAAACGCCCGCACGCGCTTCCCTACAACGGAAAAAATATTTTAGTCGTCGGCCTCGGCCCCGCGGGCTACACGCTCGCGCACTATCTACTGAACGAAGGCTTCGGCGTCGTCGGCATAGACGGTTTGAAGATCGAACCTTTGAACCCGGAGTTGACGGGCGACGGAGGACGCGTTGTGCCGCGCGCCGTGCGCGACATACGCGAGATCGAGTCGCCTTTGGACAGGCGCGTGCTCGCGGGCTTCGGCGGCGTCTCCGAGTACGGCATCACCGTGCGTTGGGACAAGAATTTTCTGACGATGATTCATCTCACGCTCGCGCGGCGCGCCGGGTTTCGCTTCTACGGCGGCGTGCGTTTCGGCGGGACGCTTGAGATCGAAGACGCTTGGCAACTCGGGTTCGACCACATCGCGATTGCGACAGGCGCGGGTCGCCCGACCATCGTCTCGATGAAAAATAACCTCATGCGCGGCATTCGCAAAGCGTCTGATTTTCTGATGGCCTTGCAACTGACGGGCGCGTTCAAAGCGGACGCGCTCGCCAATCTTCAAGTGCGCCTGCCCGCGCTTGTGATCGGCGGCGGGCTGACGGCGATTGATACGGCGACGGAGTTGTTCGCTTACTACCCTGTGCAGGTCGAGAAGATTCTGGCGCGGCACGAAGAGTTGAGCGCGGAGTTTGGCGAGGAAGAAATTTTAGCGCGGTTCGATGCGGAGGAGCGCGGCGTGTACGAGGAATTTCTCGCGCATGGCCGCGCCGTGAGAGCGGAGCGCGAGCGTGCGGCGCAGGCAGGAGAGTTGCCGGATTTCGTGCCGCTCGTGCGCGCGTGGGGCGGCGTGTCAATCGTCTATCGCAAACGCTTGCAGGATTCGCCCGCCTATCGTCTGAATCACGAGGAGGTCGTGAAGTCGCTCGAAGAGGGCATTGATTACATCGAGAACCTGAGTCCGGTCGAGGCGGTGGCGGACGAACACGGCGCGGTCGGCGCGATCATCTTTGAGCGCATGCGGCAGGATGCGGAGACGCGTAAGTGGCGGGCTTCGGGCGAGACGGTGAGGCTTCCGGCGCGCACAATTTGCGTGGCGGCGGGCACGAGTCCGAACACGATCTACGAACGCGAACAGCCGGGCACGTTCAAACTGGACGAGCGGGGCGAGTTCTTCGCGCCGCACAAGATCGAGCGCGACGGCTTGGAGACGGGAGACGAACATAAGTTCCGGCTCGTGCCCGCCGCGAAGGGCGAGCGCGGGTTCTTCACTTCGTATGAAAACGCGGGACGCTTCATCTCTTATTACGGCGACAATCATCCGGTGTATGCCGGAAACGTCGTGAAGGCGATGGCTTCGGCGAAGTACGGCTACGAAGCGGTGTGCGCGCTGTTTGCGGATGAGATCGCCGCTGTCGAAAATGAAACGGGTGGGCGGGAGACAGCGCAGGAGTTGGAGTCGAAGCGCGAGCGAGCAGAGGGCGCGTCGGCGCGTGAGTTGGAGCCGGAGCGTTCGTCGTCGGCGCGGTTCGCGCGGTTGGTGGCGAAGTTGGATGACGAGTTGATCGCGCGCGTGGTGCGGGTCGAACGCCTGACGCCGACGATTGTGGATGTCGTCGTGCGTGCGCCGATGCAGGCGCGGAAGTTTCATCCGGGTCAGTTTTATCGTCTGCAAAATTATGAGACGGACGCGCGCGTCGTCAAAGATACGAAGCTGACGATGGAGGGCTTGGCGTTGACGGGCGCGTGGGTGGACAAGTCGGAAGGGATGCTGAGTTTGATCGTGTTGGAGATGGGCGCGTCGTCGCGGCAGTGCGCGCTGTTGCAGCCGGGGCAACAGGTCGTCGTGATGGGGCCGACGGGGACGCCGACGGAGATACCCGCAAACGAAACCGTCCTGCTCGCGGGCGGCGGACTCGGCAACGCCGTGCTCTTCTCGATTGCGCGGGCGTTGCGCGATAACAACTGTCGCGTCGTCTATTTCGCGGGCTACAAAAAAGGCGAAGACCTCTTCAAGCGCGAGGAGATCGAGGCGGCCACGGATCAGATCGTGTGGGCGACGGACACGGGCGCGCAGATCGAACCGCGCCGCGCGCAGGACAGGCACTTTCGCGGCAATATCGTGCAGGCGATGAAGGCTTATGCGGAAGGCGAACTCGGCGCACCGATCTTTGACCTGCGCGAAGTGGCACGCATCATCGCCATCGGCTCGGACAGGATGATGGCGGCGGTCAAGGCGGCGCGGCATGGCGTGCTCGCAGAGCATTTTAATCCGGCGCACGTCGGCGTCGGCTCAATCAACAGCCCGATGCAGTGCATGATGAAAGAGGTTTGCGCGCAGTGCTTGCAACGCCACGTCGATCCACTGACGGGCAAAGAGTCCTTCGTCTTCTCCTGCTTCAATCAGGATCAGCCGCTCGACCTTGTTGACTTCCAGAATCTCAACGCGCGCCTGCGCGCCAACACCGTGCAGGAGAAACTGGCGAATCTCTGGTTGGATAGATTGCTCAAGTAAGCGGTGGCAGTTGCAGGCTGAGAGCGAGTTGTAAGTTAAGAATATATTGCTTGCCAAGTGGGCATCTTCTGCGTAATATCTCTGT
>DASYMM010000334.1:0-4986 GCA_036009085.1 Pyrinomonadaceae bacterium
CGCTGGAGTTCGCGCTTCGATAGTTTCCGGCGGACATCCAGCGATTAAGACTGCGACGTAAGGTGTTCTTTATTTTCGCGGCGGCGCGATCTCGTTGGCGGCGATGAGGGCGGACTGGGTGACGGCGGCGAGGCCGTTGCCGGGGAAAGTTGTGTCGCCGACCATGTATAAATTCGGAAACGGCGTGCGGTGCGTGAAGGCGTTTGCGCCGGAGGCTGCGAGCGTCTGCGGGATGCCGCCGACCATGCCGAGTTTGCGCCGCGTCGTTTCGTAGAAAGTGCGCGGCGTCGCCGTCTCGATCACCTCCACGCCCGCGCCGAGTTCGGGAAGCGCGGCGTGCAGCCGTTCCCAAGTCGCTTCCAGAAACTTCTGATCCTGCGCCTCGTGCTCCCGCTCGTCCGTGTGATAGGCGAACCAATCGCTCGCATCCGTGTAGAGCGAGACGGTGACGGCGCGCTTGCCTGCGGGCGCGCGCCTCGTATCCCACGCGGGCGATGCGCTGAACATCAACTGAGCGTGCGCGGGATCGTAAGTTTCATTCGTCTCCCGAGTTTCATTTGTCTCCTGCCGACTGTCGAGCGCGAGGATGTGCGTGGCGGGGAGACGCTGCAAGGCCGCGTCGTCCGCGCCGAGATAGAGCAGGTACGCGCCCCAACCGCGCGCGTGTTTAAGGCGTTCGCGCAAAGGCGCGGGCGTGCGCGCGAGTCCGCAGAGCTTGCCGTAGGTGTCCCAGACGGTGAGATTGCTGACGACGGCGCGCGAGGCTCCGACAGTCTCTCCGTTCAGGAGCGTGACGCCGTTTGTGCGCCCACCGCCCGCGTCGAACGCGAGGCGCAGCGCGGTCGTGTCGAAGCGAAGCGTGCCGCCGTTCTGTTTGATCGAGCTTGTGAGCGCACGGGCGAGCGCGGACGCGCCGCCGCGTATTGCGTACAGGCCACGGCGTGACAGGTTGAGCGCGACGGCGGCGTACAGGTAAGCGCACTCGCCGCTCGCGCACCCGGCAAACATTTGGAGTTGGGCATCGACGAAGCGGCGGAAGCGTGGCGACGCGCCCGCGAGGTGCTGCGCCACAGTGTGTTCTTGCAAGGCGAGGATGCGCGAGGCGTGTCGCGCTTCCGTCGCCAAGAGTTTCATGCGCTGAAACTTCGTGAGCGTGGCGAGCGCGGGCGCGCGGCGTGCGGCGCGTTCGAGCGTCCCGGCGATGGGCGCGAGTTCGCGGTAAAAGTTGATCGCGGCGTCGGCGCATTCGGGAAACGCCGCGCTTAACTTCGTCGCCAACTCTTCGAGGCTTTCGTCGCTTCCGTCGCCGTCGTCGCTTGCGCTGCCGACGCGCACCTCAGTCCGGTCGGGCAGGCGCACGATGTAAGCGGGCGAGAGCTTGCGCGTTTCGGGCGCGGGCGTGGACTTCAACTCCGCGAAGACGCGCGCGTGGATGTCGTCCGCGCCCCAACCGGCATAGAGTCCGGCGGTCGTCTCGAACTCGTAACCGAACTTTTCAAACGTCGTCGCGCAGCCGCCGCCCTGCGACTCTTTTTCTACGACGCACACGTCAACGCCGCGCGCGGCCAGAAGCGCGGCGCACGTCAGCCCGCCCACGCCTGCGCCGACGACGACTACTTCGTGTGTCATAGAGTTTAGAAGAGGTGCGAGATGAGTTGAACGACGGGAGAAGTCGAGAGCAGCAGCGGCAGGAGCGACGCGGTAGTTTGCTCTGTCGGCGAGGGGACGGTTTTCAGATACGGTTCGAGCAGAATCCCTACGGACGAGAGGCTGTTGAAGATCGTGTGAATGATCATGCAGGGGAGGAGCCGTCCGGTATAGGCGCGCACGAACGTCAGCGTCAGGCTCAGGACGAGGATGGCCGAGATCGCGCCGTAGTTCGGCAGGTATTGCGGCACGTGTATGAGCGCGAACACGAGCGTCACGCCGAGCACGCCCCAGAGCCTGCCGGTGCGCCGCTGCAAGGCCGAATACAAAACGCCGCGATAGACCACCTCTTCGACGAGCGGCGCGGTCAGAACCGCCATCACCACGATGGCGTAGCGCGCCGCCTGCGAACTGTTGAGCATGCGGACGAGTTCCGTCTCCTGATTGCCGAAGACGTAGAAGAGTGCGACGCCGATGGCGTACAGCCCGAGCGTGATGAGGACGCACGCCGCGATGTCTCCGATGAAGCCGTAGCGCGGACTCCAAGCCCACCCCAGAGCCTTCCAGAATGCGCGCTTGCCTCTACCCGTCACGATCAGCCACGCGAGCACGAGCGTCAAAAGATGCGCGGGCAGCATCGAGAGGATGGAGATCAGGATCACGTTCTTGTCCGGCTGCCCGCCCACCATGAGCGGCAGCTTGTTCGCCGCGCGCCAGACGAAGTAAGGGACGATACCGGCGACCTGTAGCAGGACAACTAAGGCCAGACTCCCCAACACGACGCCGACTGCCGCCAGCAAGCCCCAAGGCGGGTTGTCAGGATTGACAGCCGCCGCGCTCGCCGGGTCGCTTCCCGGCAGGGGCAAGTTTGTGCTCTCCGGCAAAGGCTCAGTTTGATAAGGATATGCGACGTTGTCGGCGGGTTGATCTGTCGGTGTGCTCACGAAAATGAGTGTAAGAGAGCGGGCGCGCGAGCGTCAACCAAAGGGCGGAAAGCGTGAAAGGAGAAAAGGGTAAAGGGGAAGGGGAAAAGGTTGAAAGCAAATGACGCACGATGAACGTACCTTCTTGCTTCAACCTTTCCCCCTTTCCCCCTTCCTATGCGATGCCGAGTCGTGCGGCGGCGAGCGTGAGTCCGATGATGGTCTTGGCGTCTTCGATTTCGCCCGCCTCGATCATCTCAAGCGCACGCACGAGCGGCAGGCGTACGATCTCCAAATTCTCGTCGTCTTCGGGGCTGGCTTTCGTCTCCGTCAGGTCGGTCGCGAGATAGACCCACATCTTTTCGCCGCAGAAGCCGGGCGAGACGAAGAACTCCGACAACTTCTCCCACCTCCCTGCGACCAGCCCCAACTCCTCTTCCAACTCGCGCGCCGCACATTCCTCCGGCGCTTCAAAGTTGTCGCGGCTCCCCGCCGGAATTTCCAACAGGTACTTCACCGTCGGGTGGCGATACTGCCGGACGAGCGAAACTGTCCCGTCGTCGTGCGCGGCGACGATGGCCGCGCTGCCGGGATGTCGCACCACCTCGCGTTTGTGCTCGCTCTCACCTTCGCGCACGGTGTCAACCGTGATGGTGAAGATGCGACCGCGATACACGTCTTCGCTCGCGACGACTTCGGGAGCTTCTTTGCCGGATGTGTCCATAAAAATCAATTGTCTTGAGTCCCGTCAGGGACGATTGAAAATAGCCCGGCACTTGAGTGCTGGGTAACAGTTGCGATAAGAATGGAGTCCGGTAGGGACGATTGAAATTCTCTTACCCAACATTCAATCGTCCCTACCGGACTCTATATAAAATTGTGCCCGTTGTTCCCGGCGATAAATCGCTGGGCTATTAGCCATCGTCCCTGACGGGACTTCTCAAACTCCTTCTAATCGTCACGTTAACTCTAAAACTTTACACGCGTTCGTTCAACCCTGCCCGCCCTGCCGGCGTCGTGCAAGAATCGTCTTGACTTCGCCGACGAGATAGAGCGACCCCGTGACGCAAACGATTCCTTCGGACGGCGTGCGCTGAACGGCGACGCGCAACGCTTCGGCGGGCGACTCGTGGAAACCCGGCGAGTTGTCAACGCTGTACGACGCGGCGAGTCTCTGGAGCGTATCGAGGGCGGCGGCGCGCGGGTTTGTCGGTCGCGTCAGGATCAACTTGTGCGCCGGCGGAAACAGCGTCGCGGCGATCTCGTCCAACTCCTTGTCGCGCATCGCGCCGAAGACGAGCGTGACGGGGACGCGGACGAACTCGTCCAGATAGTCGCGCAAAGCGCGCGCGCCCGCAGGATTGTGCGCGCCGTCGAAGAGCAGCGCAGGCTCGCCCGGCTGCAACTCAAGGCGTCCGGCGTGTGCCGCCGTTTCGAGTCCCTCGATGAGCGCAGCGCGCGTGAAAGGGAAGTCGTGCTCATCGCGCAGGACTTCTGCGAGCGCGATGGCGACAGCGGCGTTCGTCGCTTGATGACGACCGCGCAGGGACAGTCGAACTTCTTCGTAGCTGTCCGAATCGGTCTTGAACGTAACGTTGAGCCGCCCCTCTGCGTCTGCGCTAAGCACGTTGATGTCGCGCGTGGCGAAGCGGGGCGCGACCCCGCGCTCGCGGCAGCGCGCGAGAATCACCCCTTGCGCCTCTTCCGGTTGCGGCGCGGCGATGATGACTGTCGAGCCTTCGCGGATGATGGCGGCCTTCTCGGCGGCGATCTCGCGGAGCGTGTGGCCTAGATATTCCTGATGGTCGAGCGCGATAGGAGTGATGGCGAGCGTGCGCGCACGCGCGGCGGTCGTCGCGTCGAGCCGCCCGCCGAGACCTGTTTCGAGGATGGCGAGCGGAACATTCGCTTCGCGGAAGGCGAGGAGCGCGATGGCCGTTACCTGCTCGAAAAATGTCGGGAGCGCGCCCGTCGCCTGTTGCAGTTCGAGCGACGTGGCGCGCACCTGTGCGGTGAGGCGCGCAAAGTCTTCGCGCGCGATCTCTTCTCCCGCGATGCGTATGCGTTCGGTGATCGAGACGAGATGCGGCGAGGTGTAGAGACCCGCGCTGACACCCGACGCGCGGCAGATACTTTCGAGCATTGCGGCTGTAGAGCCTTTGCCGTTCGTGCCCGCGATCTGGACTGCCGGGTAAGCGTGTTCGGGAGAGCCGAGCGCGGCGAGCAATTGTTCGATGTTGGCGAGGCCGAGTTTGATCGCGAGCGTTTCGTGGCCGAGACTGAGGAGATATTTGACCGCCTCCGCAAATTGCGGAATGCGGATTTCGGATTGCGGATTAGAAAACAAGTAAGCGCGTAGCCACTCTGCGCCGTACGCTTTAGCTTTGCGCCTTTGCGAGAAAAGCAGTTCACGCAA
>DASYMM010000335.1:0-9903 GCA_036009085.1 Pyrinomonadaceae bacterium
GCGCCGAAGATCGCCGTGCCGATGCGCACCATCGTCGCGCCCTCTTCAATCGCCACTTCGTAGTCGTGGCTCATGCCCATCGAAAGTTCGCCGCGCCCGTCTCCGAACGCACCGCGCTCGCGCCACTCGTCGCGCAACTCACGCAGGCGTCGGAAGTATGGACGCACACGTTCCACGTCTTCGTAAAACGGCGGCAGCGTCATCAACCCCGTGAGTTGCACGTGGCGGCAACTCTCAACTTTCGCGATCAACTCCGGCAGCGCGTCCACTCGCGCGCCCGCCTTCGCCGCTTCGCCCGCGAGATCAACTTGCAGGAGCACCGGCAACTTTGCGCGCCCCTCGTCCGCGCATGTCCGCTCCAGACGCTCGATCAACTCCGTGGAGTCAACCGTGTGAATCAGGTCGAACAGTTTGACGGCGCGGCGCGCTTTGTTCGATTGCAGATGGCCTATGAGATGCCAGCGCGGGCGGCTCGCGGCGTCAAATTCGGCGCGGCTCACCGTCTCGATCTTCTCTTCCGCCTCCTGCACGCGGTTCTCGCCGAAATCCGCGACGCCCGCGCGCATCGCTTCGAGCACCAACTCCGCCGGATGCGTTTTGCTGACCGCGATCAACTTCAACGCATCATCTGGCGCGCGTCCCGCACGACGGGCGCAGGCCGCGAGTCGCCCGCGTATCTCATCCAGACGCGAACCGAGCGTATCAACTGTTGTCCGCCGAAGCGTTTCCGTCATGCCGTGTTCAGGTTTCTGCACAATAGCTATTAATTGGGGCGACAATGGCTCAACTATAGCAAGCGGCGACGGGCACGGCAACAACGCTCTCCGCCGCCCGCGCGCAGGGTGAAACTTGCGCGCCGACACTGCTTGAGTCGCCCGCTTGACACCTTCGCCGCGCGCTCCGTATATTCATTCCACGTCTCACGCGGATGTGGCGGAACTGGCAGACGCGCAGGTCTCAGAAGCCTGTGATGGTGACATCGTGGAGGTTCGATCCCTCTCATCCGCATCAAAAAGCAGATGCCGGATGTTAGATGTCAGATGTTAGTAAAGAAGCGAACTGCTTTTACTAACATCTGACATTTAGCATCCGGCATCTGCTTTTTAATTGATTGATTCCGAAGCGGCCTCCGGCGGTTGCGCGGAGCGTGCGTCCATGATGAGGAGCGGTTGTTCGTTGAAGAGTGTGGAATTGATGAGCGTCTGCACCCAGTATTCACCGGGCGTGTGGAAGGTGATGTTGACGAAGAAGCTGACGTTATCCGTGTGGCCGCCCTGCGTGATCTCGAAGGGCGCGGGCTCGGAGACGACGACGGCCTGCTTCTTATCCGGCGACAGGATGCGCACCTCCGAGAGATAACGCCCCTCGCCGCGCCAGTGGTTGACGATGGCGAATTTGATCAGAGAGACGGGCAACTGCTGCACCAGCATGTTCTGAAAGACGCCGATCAGAGATAACTTGTTGCCCACTTCCAAACGCACGTCGTCGCAAAAGATCGTGTAGGCGAGTTCGAGTTTGTTTATTTGATTCGTTGTGCTCATTCAATCTCCAATTTCAATAGACTTTAGAAACCTCAGTTCACAGCCCCGCAGGGACTAATCATTCGTCGCCAGCCGCGCTCGTTAACATCTCTTTGAACTCTTGTTCGTTGATCACTTTAACACCGAGCGTCTGCGCTTTGTCCAATTTCGACCCGGCCTCTTCGCCCGCCACGACGTAGTTCGTCTTTTTACTGACCGAAGAGGTGACGCGCCCGCCGCGCGCCTCGATGAGCGCGGCGGCTTCGTCGCGCGTGAGCGTCTCAAGTTTTCCCGTGAGGACGAAGAGCAAGCCGGCGAACCGCTCATCGTGTGCGCCGCCGCTGCCTGCGCCGCTGCCCGCTTCCATCTCCGTGCGCACGCCCGCCGCCTTGAGCTTAGCGCAAAGCGCGCGGTTGCCTTCGTCCGCAAACCAATCGTGGACGCTCTCGGCCACCGTCAGGCCGATCTCCGGCACGGCGTCGAGTTCTTCGACGCTCGCCGCGCCGAGCGTTTCGAGCGTGCGGAACTGCCGCGCGAGAATCGCCGCGTTGCGTTCGCCGACGTGGCGTATGCCGAGACCGAAGACGAGTTGCGGCAGGTCGCGCGTCTTGCTCGCCTCGATCTGCGCCAGAAGATTCGCAGCGGATTTCTCCGCCATGCGTTCGAGTTCCGCGACCTGTTCGTGCGTCAGTTCGTACAGCCCCGCCACGTCGCGCACGATTTTCTTCTGCACGAATTGATCCGCGAGCGCGTCGCCCAAGCCTTCGATGCGCATGGCGCGGCGCGAAGCATAATGGAGCAGCCGCGCTTTGAGTTGCGCCTGACAATCCGCCGCCACGCAGCGCGCCACCACTTCGCCTTCGGGACGCGACACGACGCCGCCGCACACAGGGCACTTCGTCGGCATCTTGAAACGCTTCTCCGTCCCCACACGCCGCGACTCCACCACCTTGATCACTTTCGGGATCACGTCGCCGCTCTTTTCGATCAAGACCCAATCGCCGATGCGCACGTCGAGTCGCTTGATCTCGTCTTCGTTGTGCAGGGTGGCGCGGGCGACGGTGCTCCCGGCGACGAGCACCGGCTCAAGATGCGCGACGGGCGTGAGCGCGCCCGTGCGCCCGACCTGCACGCCGATGTCCAACACTCGCGTCGTCGCCTGCCGCGCCGGATACTTGTAGGCGATAGCCCAACGCGGCGACTTCGCCGTCGCGCCGAACTCGTCCTGCAACGCCGCGGAGTTGACTTTGACGACCACGCCGTCGATCTCATATTCCAACTCGTCGCGGCGCGCTTCCATCTCGTCGCAAAACGCGATGACTTCTTCAATCGTCGGGCAGAGTCTTTTGTGACTGACCTGAAAGCCCGCGCGCTCCAACCACTCCAAGCCTTCCCAGTGCGTGGCGAAGGCTTTGCGGTCGCCCGTGATGCAATCGTAGGCGAAGAGATCGAGGCGGCGCGCGTGGACGATCTTCGGGTCGAGTTGGCGAATCGTTCCGGCGGCGGCGTTGCGCGGGTTGGCGAAGCGCGGCTCTTCCGCTTGCTCGCGCTCGGCGTTGATGCGCTCGAAAGTCTTGCGCGAGAGATAGGCTTCGCCGCGCACTTCAATTTCGCGCAGGTCTGACGCGCCGCCAGCACCTTTCAGGCGAAGCGGGATGCTGCGAATCGTGCGGACGTTTTGCGTGACATCTTCGCCGCGCCGCCCGTCGCCGCGCGTCACGCCGCGCATGAGCACGCCCTGCTCGTAGTGCAGGGAGATGGAGAGTCCGTCAATCTTCAACTCGGCGACGTACTCGAAGCGTCGCCCGTCTGCGAGACGCCGGACGCGTTCGTCGAAGGCGCGTAAGTCTTCGATGTTGTAGCTGTTGTCGAGCGAGAGCATCGGGCGGCGATGCACGTACTCCTCGAAGCCTTCGGCGGGGCGACCGCCGACGCGCTGCGTGGGGCTGTCGGGCGCGGCGAGTTCGGGGTGCTCCGCTTCCAACGCTTGCAGGCGCGACATCAGCGCGTCGTAATCGGCGTCGGAGATTTCCGGGTTGTCGTAGACGTAATAAAGTTCTTCGTGTCGGCGCAATTCATCACGCAGTTGCGCGATCTCTTGTGCGGGAGTTGCCGTGCGGGCGGACGATTTCACCATGATGTTTATCGCAAATTAGAACGCGTTGCGCCGTCTCCTTCGCGCCTTCAATTTTAACTTTGCGCCTCCCGCGTGAAATCGTTCACGCGGGAGGCGCGAAGGGTTAAGCGTTCGTTCGCAGTTTTGGAATCAACTCTTAAGTTCTCTCTACTTTGACCGGGATGAACGATTCCATCGTTGATGTCTCGCGCGTGTCTTCCCTGGCGATCTGCGCGAGCCGGTGGATGAGCCGCCCGAAATATTTGATGCCCTGCACGAAATCTTCGAGCCGTATGTTTTCGTCTGGCGCGTGTGGGTTCGACCCGGCGTAGCTCACGCCGAAGGAGACGATGGGCGTGGGCGGGAAGTTGACGCCGCAGACCGCGCCCACGGGGCCGCTTGCCGGGTCGAGCGGATAGACGATGGGTTGCGCTCCGTAAACTTCCGTCGCGGAATCAATCGCCGCGCGTGCCACGCTCGACTTGATCGAAGCCTTCGCGAAAGGCGCGCTCGCGATTTCGATGATCTCGATCTCCTCGAAGCCGCGCGCGTCCAGATGTTCGCGCAGGAGCGAGACGACAAGCGCGGGCGACAAATCAGGCACGAGCCGGAAATCCAGACGCGCGACGGCCATGCCCGGCAAGACGGTCTTGGCGCCCGCCTCGGTGTGCCCGGTGTGGATGCCGCAGATCGTACAGGTCGGCCCGAAGATGAGTTCCTTTGTGAGCGCGCGCCCGCTCAATCCGCGCACCCAATTGTTGATCTTGAACTCGCGTTTGAGTCCCGCTTCGTCGAGTTCGAGTTGCTTGAGCGACTTCGCATCTTCGTCGCCGATGGGCGCGACGTGGGAAGAGAAACCGTCAATCGTGATGACGCCTTTCGGCGAGACGATGGTGGACAAAGCCTGCACGAGATTCCAGGCGGGGTTCGGCACGATGCCGCCCCACTTGGAGTGTAAATCCGTGCGTGCGCCGTAAGCGCGCAGTTCGAGAAACGTGATGCCTTTGAAGCCGAGGCTGAGAAGGAGGCGTTCTTTCGTGTCCTTGTAGCCGTCATCCCAGATGCACCCGTCGGCGCGCAGCATCTCCGGGTGCTCCGACGTGAAGCGATAGAGGCTCGGACTCCCCAGACCGTCTTCGCCCTCCACGATGAAGCGCAGGCAGAGCGGCAACTTCCCGTAAGTTTTTTGATACGCCTCGACGGCCGCGAGCCTTGCGATGAGGTCGCCTTTACTGTTGGCCGCGCCGCGCGCGTAGAGTTTCCCTTCGCGCACCGCCGCCGCGAAAGGGCCGGAAGACCATTCGTTCAACTGGCCGACCGGCTGCACGTCGTAATGGCTGTAAGCGATGTAACAATGCGACCCCGCGCCGAACTCGCCGTAGATGATCGGATAACCGCTGCCGAACTTGAACGAACGCGTGCCCGCGCCGATGCGCTGCATGGACTGTTCGACCGTCTCGGCCATCGCGCGCATGCCTGTGCCGCGCGCCGCCACCGAAGGCATGCGACACAAAGCCTGCAACCGCTCCGTAAAGGCGTTTGCATGGCGTTCAACGTAACGGTCGAAGCGCGTAAATGGCATAAGAAAGCAGTGACAAGTGACGAGTGACGAGTGACAAGCCGGAACAAGTCAAGAACAACTTAAAAGCGTGGCCGTCGTGTGACTTTCGTGCGCAACGAATGACGAGATCAAAGACAAGTTTTAAGGCTGGTCGTTGTTTTAACTCGTCACTCGTCACTTGTCACTCGTCACTGAAAAAAAGATAGCACGGACGCGCGCCGTTGCGCTCGAAGCCGGAGCAGACGAGTCCGGCGGTGAAGTGTGTCTGAAACTCGGAGCGCACGCGCAGGAGTTCGCTTTGCGCTGTGAGTCCGTCTTCGCGTCGGAGTCTGTTCCAGTCGGGGGGAATCTCGACGCGGGCGGCGGGCGCGGTGTCTTGCGCCGGACGCTCGCCGCGCGCTAATTGTTCGACGCGGGGCGTGCGCAGTTCCCACTGTGCGATCAGGCGGTCGCTGTCTATGTTGAATTGTTTGCCGTCGGCTACGGCTTCCGTCCCGGCGTCCCAGCCGTAGAAGTTGACCCCGTAGGAGCGAATCACGACGCCGAGGCGGTTGAGATTGAAGTGCGCGTTGCGCGCCTGCATCGGCTCAAACGTCCAGCGTATGAAGTTGCGCCCCTCCGCGAGCGCGCGTTCGCGTTGCGCCCATTTGAGCCGCGCGCCCAGACCGTGATTTTGATATTCGGCGGAGACGGCCATCATGTGCGAGTAGCCGATGATCTCCGCGCCGCGCACGGCGACGAGATGATGCACGAACCCGACGAGTTCGTCGCCCGCCGCAAACGCGCCGAGTATCCAGCCGCCCGCCAGACGCGAGACGATCAGGTGCCGGCGCGGCGAGAGTTCCAGATCGGGCATGCCGAACACTTCGCGCTGCAAACGCACGCATGTATCAAACTCGTCAATCGTCGTGCATTCACGAATCACTATCCCGTCATCGCCGCGCGCGCGATCAACTTTTTCCGTGTGCCCCGGCATCGAAACATTCATCGAAACTTTCGCCCTTCCGCCTGCGGGTGATAGTTGAAACTCGAATGATAATAAATCAAACGACTGTTCTCGTGTACCAGCTTTCCGGCACGCGCGCAATGCGTCGCTCGCGCGTGTGCGCCACGATGTCGCCCCGGAAGTTGAAGAGGACGAGGCGTTCGGGCGCGCGGTAGCGTGCGTCAATGGCGGCGCGTAGTTCTTCGACGAGCGCGGCGGAATTGTTGATGATTTTGAAGAGGGCGAGTCGCGCCACGCCCGCGTGCTTCAAGAGCCAGAGCGTTTTGCGCACGGCGCTCTGCCCGCACTCGCCCCAGAAAGCGAAAGGCGCGTCGAACTCGCGCCCCGCGCCGCGCGCCACCAGATCGGGCTTGTAACGCAAGCCCACGCGCTGCTCGATCTCAAGCGCGGGAAACTCCGCGACGAACATCGCGTATCCGAGCGCCTTCATCAACACGTGCTCATAACTCTCGCCCGTCCGCTGCCACAGACGCACGCGCCGCCCCGTCAACTCGAAGTCGTAATGCATAAAAAGTCTGGAGTCTAAAGTCTGGAGTCTAAAAGTCAAAAGCAGGTTCAACCGCCGCTTAACTTTTGACCCGGACTCTGGACTTTAGACTCCAGACCCCAGACTATCCCGTTATTCCTTCGTGGGGTAGGCGGGAAGTTCGAGCGTGACGATTAGGCCGTGCGGGGGCGACTCTGTGTGGAGCACGATTCTGCCGCCGAGCACGGCGACGAGGCGGTGCGCGATGACGAGGCCGAGTTCGTTCATGTTCGTGCCGCGCTCGTTCGGCGCATCAATCTCGATCACGTCGAAGATGTGCGCGGCGTCGGAGGGCGGTGCGCCTTTGTCGCGTATCTCGATGCACAGTTCGTCGGGCGTGCGCTTGAAAGCGTTGATCGAGACCGTGTCGCCCGTGGGGCTGCGACTGATGGCGTGGGCGAAGAAGTTGTAGAGCACCTGTCGCAGTTTGCCCTCGTCGGAGACAATCGTGCCGCAGTCGGGGGCGGTCGTGCAGTCAATCCGCACCTCTTGCTTCTGCGCGAGCCGACTGACCGCCGCGCAGGTTTCGCGCAGCGTCTCGCGCACGGAAAAGTCGTGCAGGAAAAGTTCCGTCTGTCCCGCTTCTATGCGCGAGAGATCGATCAGGAGTTTCAGACGCGTCTTGAGTTCAAGGCCGGAGTCTTGAATTTTTTCGCAGTAGCGTTGTTGCGAGGGCGTCAGGTGTTCCTGTTCGAGCAGGATTTGGGCGAAGCCGAGCATGGAGGTGAGCGGCGTGCGCAGTTCGTGCGACATGCGCGCGAGAAAGAGCGAGCGATAACGCGCCACGCGCTGCAACTCTAGATTCGCCGTTTCGAGCGCGCTGCCCCGCTCGCGCAACTCCTTGACGAGTTTTTCGATCTGCTCGTGCTGCTCTCTCATCGCCACGGCGCGGCGCGCGTTGCCGAGCGCGATGACGATGGGCGCGGCGATGAAGCGTATGCCGCCAATGGCCGCGCGCAGGCGTTCGGGGTGCGACGAGATGGCGACGATGGAACCGACGAGCGCGCCGCGCGCGTAGATGGGCAGCGCGATCCCGGCGCGGATGCCGGTTTCGGCCAGGAGCGCGCGCGCCGCAAACGAAGCCCCGTTGTCATCCGTCGCCGCTGCTTCGTCGAGCCACACTTGCCATTCGCGCCCGCTCTCTTCCACCACGTTTGCCAGCGCGCGGCCGACGCGTCGCCCCGTCGCTTCGTCCATGTGCGGGTGCGTGTGAATCGCGCTCTCGTGCAGGCGGCCGTCCGCATCGCGCAGGAAGGTGATGAGGCAGCAGAGGTTCCAGTGGCGCAGCAAAAGTTCGGAGAAGGCGTCGCAGACCGCCGCTTCGGTGGCATATTCTTCGGGCGCGATGATCTGCGTGTAGAAGATGTCAACGACCTCTGCGCCGAGCGCGGTGAGTTCGCCGGACGCAATCTCGCGCGCCTCACCAGAGGACACGTCCAAACCCTTCTTGACCCTTGCATTCATCCAGCAAATGACCCAAACGTCCCGCCTTCGAGGGACGACCAAACCTGATTCAATTGTCGGGAGCAACTGGTGTCCGAACTATAAAGCGTCGCTCGCGCGAGTGTCAACAAAGCCGTCCGTAGTCCGTGGTCAGTTGCCGGTTGTTTCGTGCTGTACGAGCTTGAACCTTTCATTTTCAGCTTGAAGTTGCCCGAGCACAGGCAACGGACAACTGACCACGGACTACGGACAAACTAAGAGCTTTCCTGCTATGATGCCTGCGGAGGAAGTTCCGCCTTTACCTGCTCGATGAACGGTCATTTGCGCGAGCGCCCACTCGCCGAACTCATCAGGGAAATCATTGCCGCCAAACTTTCCGGTGCGCTTCGCCTCTCGCGCGAACGCGTGCAGGCCGTCGTCTATGCGGAAGCCGGGCAGTTGGTCTTCGCGCGCTCTAATTTGCGCGTCCACCGGCTGGCGGTCTGCCTGCACCGTTGGGGCGTGCTGGCGGAAGATAGACTGTCGGCGCACGTGACGGAGTTTATGTCGGACGCGGAAGCGAGCGCGTCGCTCGTCGCGGCGGGCGCGCTCACGCAAGACGCGCTCGCCAAACTTCTCGCGCGGCAAGCGACCGACGTGTTGCGCCCGCTGCTGCTGTGGACGGAAGGCGAATGGAGTTTTGACCCGCGCGCACGGCTCGTCGAAGACGTGCGCTGCAAACTCGAACCACGCCAATTCCTCCTCGAAGCCGCGCGCCAACTCCCCGCAGAGTTTGTCGCCGCGCGTCTCGGCAACGAGGCAGAACTCATCTCGCCCGTCAAAGAACTTCCCGCGCAACTCCAACTCGACGCGCCCGAAGGCTTCGTCCTGTCGCGCGTGGACGCGCCGCTCGCGCTCGGCGAACTGCTCGCCATCAGCGGTCTGCCCGAAGCGCAGGCGCGCCAATGTGTCTATGCGCTCGCGCTCGGCGGACTGCTCACGCGCGCCGAATGGCCTGTCGCACTCTCCTCAAATGCTACCGCGCAAACTCCGGCGGCGGACAAGCCTCTCGCAGCGGCGGGCAGCGACGCCGTCTCCACGCCGCCCTCGATTCCGACGAAGGAGGCGACCGAACCCGTCGTCGCGTCGAGCGCGGCGACGACGCCCGATCCGCGCGCGGAGATTGACGCGCTCTTTGCGCTCGTCTATGACGCGGATCATTACCGGATTCTCGATGTCGGGCGTTCGGCCAGCGAAGCGGAGATCAAACGCTCCTACTACGCGCTCGCCAAACGCTTTCACCCCGACCGCTTCCAGCGCGACGCCGACGACTCTCTGCGGGCGCAGATCGAAGCCGCCTTTATGAAGATCACGCAAGCCTATGAGACGCTTCGCGACCCGCGCGCACGCGCCGCCTACGAAATCAAACTCGGCACGCAGCTCGGCGTCCCCGGCTCGTCTCAATCTTCCGCCAAGTCAAACGCCGGTTCACATCTCACGCGCGAGCAACGCGCCGCCGAGAGTTTCGCGCAGGGACTTGCCGCGCTCAAAGTGAACAACCTGTCATCCGCCGTCACGTTTCTTGGTGAGGCGGCGCGGCTCGCCCCGCAGCAGTCGCGTTACCACGCTTTCTACGGCAGCGCACTGGCGCGCGATGTGCGCACGCGCCATCAGGCCGAAGCCGAATTGCAAGCGGCGATCAAACTCGACGGCAACGACCCCGGTTACCGCGTCATGCTGGCCGAGCTCCTC
>DASYMM010000336.1:0-2670 GCA_036009085.1 Pyrinomonadaceae bacterium
CGGACTGAAAGAGCGTATAGACGCGGCTCGTCGCCATCAGCGTGTCCGCGACCGACGCGTCCGCTTCGTTCAAATAATCGACGACGATTGTTTCGAGTTCGGAGACGATCTGGCCGTAGAAGGAGCGCGCGTCGTCGAGCGCGCCGCCGCAGAGCGTGATCTGGAAAAGCAACTCGAAGGGCACGAGTGTGATGGGCATGGCCGCGATGCGCGGGCGACTCGCACGCAAGTGTGCGCGCACGAGATCGAGATCGCGCGCGAGGCCGCGATAGGCGTGGCGCAGGCGGCGGTCAATGCGCCCGTTTTCCAGCGTGCCGAAGATGCGCGCGGCGAGCGTCGGGAGGGGAAAGAGCGCGAGCACCGTGCGATAGTCCGACTCTTTGGGCATGCGCCGACGCTTTTGTTGCGTGCGTCGCGCTTCCTCTCCGGGCGCGAGGGCGGGCGTGCTCTGCGCGGGGTCGTTGATGTAGCCGTCGAGCGCGAAAGCGTCGAGCGCGTCCGCGTTCTCTTCCGCGTAGAGTTCGGCGATTGAGGCGAAGGCGGCGCGCAGGTTTGCGCTCGCTTCGGTGTCGCTTCCGGCGCGTGCGTGCGTGTCGAACTCTATCTGCCCGGCGGCGTGCGCGGCGAGCACTTTGTAGAGACGAAAATTCCGCGCGTCGTCTGCAAACTCGGAGACGGTGGCGGGCAGATGGATCGTGCGCCCGTCGCCGATGCGCGCTTCATCCGGCACGGCGGCGAGCGAAGCGACTTCGACGGCGCGACCCGTCAAACCTTCGACGTAGAGGCGCAGCGTCGCCGCGACAGTTTCGAGCGCGAGACCCGTGCCGCCCGCGTTGAGCGCGGCGTTGCTCTGTCGCGTTTCGAGCGCGTAGTAGCTGCGGCGCGTGCGCGCGTCGTTTCGTTTGAGCGCGAGTCCGTCGCGCGCCCATTGCTCGAATTGTTCGATGGAAGTTGCGCGCAGCGCGGTGGGCGCGGAACGAAAACAGGAGATGGCGGCCTCCGCATCCACCTCGGCCACGGCGCGCGTCGCCGCGATGACACGACGCGCGAGATCGTTTGTCCGCGCGCGTCCACCGCTGCGCGCCTCTTGTGCGGGGAGCGCGCGGAAGAAGAGCGGGCTATGGCGCGCGAGCGAGACGAGCGGCGCGTTCCCCTGAGCGGCGACCGCGTGGAGCAACGCCGTCCAATCCGCGAAGACTTCGGGCGCGAGCCGGAGCACTTCGCCGCCCGCGATGAGGACGTGCAAGGCCGCCGCGCCGCCGCGTTCGAGAAACGTTTCGGTGTGACGAAAGAGCGCGAGCGATTGTTCGGCTTCGAGGCCGGCGGTGGCGACGGGCAGGTTCGTCCACGCGTCCGAGGCGACGCCGCCCGCCCGCTTGGCAAACACCCCTGCGAGATGCAGCGCGGCGCGCGCGACTTCGTTTCGCCGCGTTCCTGTTTCCGCCTCGGCGTATTGTTTGAGATGCGCGAAGGCTGCGAACGAGGCGGCGAGGAAGTCTGCGCTGTGTCTTGCGGAGCGGCGCGCGATCTCAAGCGCGACTTCAAAGGTCGCCGCGAGCAGAGCTTCGTCCGGCGCGGCGCGTGCGAGTTCCGGCGCGCTCCTGAAAGTCTCCAACGCAATGGAGGTGGAGAGCGGCAACTGTCGGGCGCACACTTGAAACAGCAGCGGGCGAACTTCGTCCGGCACGGCGAGCAACTCTGCGACGCCCGCGCGGAAGAAGTTTGCGCCCGTCTCCACGTCGGCCATCGCCAGCCGCCGCCCCATCTCGCCCCACTCGCGCAACTCCGCCGCTTCCAACACCTGCGCCGCGCCCACCGCCGCGCGCAAAAATTCCAGACCCGCGCGCAAACTCAAACCCGCAACCTGCGCGCTCACTTCGAGCGCAGCGCGCGCGCGGTCGGCAGGCAGTTGCCCGATCTCGCGCACGAGTCCCGACACCGTGCGCCGCTCGCTCGCGCTCCGCACCTCGCCGAACTGCTCACGCAGAACTTCTTCGAGCGGCTGCGACTCTTTAGCCATCTCGTTCGCTTCCGCGTCGCCGTGCGCGTCTTCTGTTTCTTCCCGCTCGCTCAGGGCTTTTCACCTTCGCGCATCGCTTGATTGAAAGTCTCCGATTGCCCGCGCGCGATGCTCAGAGATTTCCATTTCTCCGATTTGAAATGCTTTGCCAGTAAAACGATCTGCCCGACGTGGTAAGCGTAATGCGTCAACTGACGGTTGATCGCTTTCAAGACCGTGTGCGGCTCGCTCCTGATCATCACCGTGCGCTCAAGGTCTGCGCCTTTGAGCGGCTCGACCGCCGCGAAGACGTAACGCCAGCCTTCTTCCCACCAGCGCAACACCTCCGCACGCCTCGTCTGCGACTCGATGCGAAACTCCGCCTCGCGATTTCGATCCGCCTTCTCCCCGTCCGCCGTCAAAAAATCCGACCAGCGCGAACGCATGTTTCCCGCCAGGTGCTTCACGATGATCGCGACGCTGTTGGCCTCCGCGTCAATCAACGCGAAAAATTCCTCGTCGTCGATTTGCGCCATCGCGCCTTCGCCGAGTTTATTATAATTGCGAAAGACCGCGAGCGCGTCTTCCAGAAAATGTGCGGCCTATGCTTCGTTCATAGCGTTTAAATTCAAATGACGGTGGTGATGATTTCGCGGATGCTGCGTTGGAGT
>DASYMM010000337.1:0-6459 GCA_036009085.1 Pyrinomonadaceae bacterium
TCTCTCAGTTTAGAGAGTAAGCTACCCGCACACAAACAACGGACAACTGACCACGGACAACTGACGTTTTTTGTTTTGCAGCATCATACCAGCAACTCTAATTCAATGCGAAACGTGGACGAGTTACCGGAGAGCGCGGACGCGTTGGTCGTGGGCGGCGGCGTGATCGGGTTGAGCGTGGCGCGCGAGTTGGGACGGCGCGGCGCGCGCGTGGTTTTGCTCGAACGCGAGGCGACGGCTGGCGCGGAGTCTTCGTGGGCTGCCGCAGGGATGCTCGCGCCGCAAGTTGAGGCCGACGCGGCGGACGCCTTTTTCGCTTTCGCCTCGGCGAGCCGCGACGCTTATCCAAACTTCGCACGCGAACTCGAAGCCGAGTCGGGCATCAACATCGAACTCGACCGGACGGGCACGCTCTATGTCGCTTTCACGGAAGCGGACGAGGAAGAGTGCGCGCGTCGTTACGATTGGCAGACGCGCGCGGGGCTTGAGGTCGAACGCTTAACGGCGAGCGAGGTGCGCGAGCTTGAGCCGCAAGTGTCGGCGCGCGTGCGCTCGGCTCTGCGTTTTCCGCTCGACGGGCAGGTGGAAAATCGTCGTCTCACGGCTGCGCTCGTGCGCTCGTGCGAACGGTTCGGCGTGCGCGTCTTCACGCATACGGAAGTTACTTCGATCACGTTTGCAGACGGGCGCGCGGCGGGCTTGGAAACTTCGCGCGGCACAATCCGCGCGAACTCAATCGTCGTCGCCTGCGGCGCATGGTCGTCGCGCCTTCGATTCACGCGCCGGAGCGTCTCTGCGGATGAACGTGGCAGCGAGGCGACGCGCCCGCGCATCGAACCCGTGCGTGGGCAGATGCTCTGCTTCGCAGCGCGCAACGCTCCGCCGCTCGTCCGCCACGTCGTCTATAGCCCGCGCGGCTACATCGTCCCGCGACGCGACGGGCGTTTGCTCGCGGGCACGACCACCGAGCACGCGGGCTTCGACAAATCTTTGACCGGCGCGGGACGCAAAACGATCACGACTCACGCGCGCGAGATCGCGCCCGCCGTTGACGAATTGCGCTTGTCGGACGCGTGGGCTGGTTTGCGTCCACACGCGTCTGACGACTGGCCTGTGATCGGCGCGTGCGCCGACGCGCCGAACCTCTTTTACGCCACCGGCCACTATCGCAACGGCATCCTGCTCGCGCCGCAGACGGGCGCGCTCGTCGCACGCATGATCTTGGAACGCGGCGGCACGCCCGACATGCTCAAGCCCTTCACGCCCGAACGCTTTCGCCGCGCCGTGGCGGGCGCGGTGTGACAACTTAGAGAGATGATGTTTTCAAACGTAGATATGAAACCAGCATTCTGCATATTGATCTTACTCATCGCGCTTTGCCTTCCCGCGCAGGCGTTCGCGCAAAGCACGGCCTCCGTCGCTTCACACGCGTCGCCGACGGAGCGCGCACGCGACGTTGCCGTGTTGTACGCGGAAGTCGAAGGCTACGCGCGGAAGAAGTACGAGGCGTTCGAGCGCGAGGGCATCGGTTACGAGCAGAAGTTGGTGGAAGAGGTCGAGCGCGAGCAGCGCGCACTCGCCGCGCGTTACGCCGCCGAAGTCGCCGCGCGCGAGTCGCACAGCCCTTTAACGGCGAGGGAAGTTTTCTATCTCGGTCAACTCTATAACGTCGCAGACGACGCCGTGCGCGCCCTTGAGACGATGCGCCGCTTCCTCGCAGCGCATCCGCCAGCGTCGAGCGACGAGCAACAGAAGGCGCGTTACGTCGTCGCGCTCCAAACATCGAAAAAGGGATCGCTTGACGAAGCCGAAACCGCGCTGGCTGATTATCTAAAAGTCGCGTCGCCGAACGCGCACGAGCAGCGTTATCGTGTGGAGACCGCGCTTGCGACGAGTTATCGCAGTCAGAAGCAGCCGGAGCGTGCCATCGCGCATGCACGTGCGGCCTTTGAAGCCGCGCGAGCCTTGCACGCCGCGCAACCTCTGGACATGGCGACGCGCGATGCGGTCTTCTATCGCACGCTCTCCTTCATCAGCGACGCCGCGCTCGACTTGAAACACACGGACGAAGCCATCGCCGCCTTGCAGGAACTACGTCGCTTGAGCCTCAGCTTTCCGTCCGCCGATCTCTATCGCCGCGCGACGGTGTTGATGAATCGCATCGTCCCGGCGGTGGCTTACGTCTCGAAGCCGGATGATCCGCTGTTTCGCACGGAGACGGGCGCGCGGCTTGCGCCGGAGATCGCGGTCGCCGATTGGATCGAGCAGAAGCCCGCGACGCTCGCCGGGTTGCGCGGGCGCGTCGTGCTGCTGGACTTCTGGGCGTTGTGGTGTACGCCGTGCCACGCCGCGTTGCCGCACATCGCCGAGTGGCAGGAGAAATATAAGGAGCGCGGCCTGAGCGTCGTCGCGCTGACGGAGTATCGCAACACGGTGAACGGCAGGCGTGTGCGCACGCCGCAGGAGGAGGGGGAACTGCGCCGCTTCAAACGCGCCTCGCGCCTGCCCTTCGGCTTCGCCGTCGCCGACACGCAGGAGACCGCAGACGCCTACGGCGTGACGACGATCCCGGTCGCCGTCTTGATTGACCGTCGCGGCGTCGTGCGCTTCCTTAACGTCGGCGCAAACGAAACGGACATCGCGGAGTTGCACGACATGATCGTGCGGCTGTTGGACGAGAAGCAGTGAAGGCAGTGACGAGTGACGAGACGGAATTCACGAGAAACTGAGAAGATATAAAATATCGAAATTTGGCGTTGCGAGTTTGGGAAGTGCGTTTGTCGGGTGAAGGTGTGATGAGAAGATTTTTTGTTGTTGTGCGTGCGTGTGGCTTGGGCGTCGCGTGGTTGGCGTTGGCGGCGACGAGTGCGTCCGCGCAGTCGGGCGCGGGGCGCGGGAGTTTGCCGCAGACGCAGGCGACGCCCGCCGTCGCTGCCGCCGTCGCGCCTTCGCCGTCAACGCTGCCGGGTGATGCGGCGACGCTCTATGAGGATGCGTCGAAGTATGTGGAGCGGAAATTTGAAGAGTTCAAGCAGAACCGCGTGCCGTTTAGCCGCGCGCTCGCGACCGAGACTTTTCAGCAGCAGCGCGAACTGGCCGCGCGCCACGCCGCCCAACTCGTCGCACGCGGCAACCTCGCGGGGGCGGACTATTATTATTTAGGCATGCTCTACAACCTCGCCGAAAAATCTGCGGAGACAGCCGAGTCGCTGCGTCGTTTCCTCGCGCCGGACGCGCCGGACACAAAATTAGCCGCGAAAGCGGTCACGAAAGATCAGAGGCAGAACGCGCGGCTCATTCTCGGCGTCGAGGTGGCCGCGCTCGGTCGCTTTGAAGAGGCCGAAAGCGTGCTCGCAGCGTATTCGGCGAGCGAACCCGCGACGCCGCAAGGCTTGTTCAAACTTCACTACTCGCTCGCACGCGCTTACTCGCAGCACAAAAAGCTCGAAGAGAGCGCGAAGCACGCGCGCACGGCGTTTCGTGTGGCGAAGGAGTCGCCCGTCAAAGCGGGCGAGGAATCCGACCGCGCGCAAATTATCGGGAGCGCGGCTGAGTTTCTCGCCGACATGTTGCTGCGTTTGAAGAAGGAGCGCGAAGCCGCCGCGACGATGGAAGAGTTGTTGCGCCTCGGCCTCGCGTTGCCTTCGGCGCAGGTCTTCACGAGCGCGGCGCGTTGGCTGGCGGAGCAGGATCAGGAGAAAGTGATCGAAGGCGTCTTGCGCGAGACGCCGCCGGAGAACGTGCCGCCCGCGCCGGAGATCAATATCGGCGAGTGGATCGATCAGAAGCCTGTGAAGCTGGCAGACCTGCGCGGGCGCGTGGTGCTACTGGATTTCTGGGCGACGTGGTGCGCGCCGTGCCGCTTCACGATGCCGAAGTTGAAGACGCTGCACGAGCGTTTCAAAAAGGACGGGCTGGTGGTCGTCGGCCTGACGCAGTTTTTCGGGCGCGAAGGGCAAACCGTCCTCACGCAGACGGAAGAACTCGCCTCGCTGCGCGCCTACAAAAAAGAGTTGAAGCTGCCTTACCCGTTCGCCGTCGCGCTCGATTCCGACAACGACGAGCGTTACGGCGTGCGCTCGATCCCGACAGCCTTTCTCATTGACCGGCGCGGGCGCGTCCGCTACATCGCCGTCGGCGCAAGCAACGCGCAAGACGAGGAACTCGCGGACACCATCAAGCGTCTGCTCGCCGAACAACCGTAACGCAGCGGGAGGAAAGCCGTTCTTCTCTATTCACGATTTACTTTTCATTGTTGTAAGCTGGCGGTCAGTATGGAAGGCACTAATCTCAGTTTTTCGCTCATCATCGCGTTTGTCGGCGGTTTGGCCTCGTTCTTGAGCCCGTGCGTGCTGCCGCTCGTGCCGGGCTACATCTCGCTCATCTCCGGCGTCAGCATTGACCACTTGAAGGCGGGCGGCGACGCGCGCCCGACAAATGCGCGTCGCGCCGTGATGTTGAACTCGCTCGCGTTCAACGCGGGGCTGTCGCTCATCTTCATCGCGCTCGGCGCGGCTGCCGGACTCATCGGCTCGGCCATCACGTCGAACCCTTGGATCAGGATCATCGGCGGCCTCATCATCATCGGCTTCGGGTTGCAGTTGATGGGCGTCCTGAAGATCGGCGCGCTCTATCGCGACACGCGCAAGTTCTCCGACGAGAAACCGCGCGGCATGCTCGGCTCGTTCACTTTAGGACTCGCGTTTGCCGCCGGTTGGACGCCCTGCATCGGCCCCATTCTCGGCGGCATCCTCGGCCTCGCCGCGACGAGCGGCGGCTGGCAGAGCGGCCTCGTCCTGTCGGCCTTCTACGCCGCCGGACTCGCCGTGCCGTTTCTCCTGACGGGTCTCGGCATCAACCGCTTCCTCGGCTTCTACACCCGCTTCCGACGCCACCTGCACAAAGTCGAAATCGTCTCCGGCGTTCTGCTCATCGCCATCGGCCTGCTGGTCGCCACAAACAACGTGACGCGGCTTGCCAGTTACGCCTCCATCCTCCCCAACCCCGAAACGTGGGTCAACAGGTGGGCGAAGCGCAACCAACCCGCATCGCAAGGCGACGCGACGAAAGCGTCGAACCCAAACGCTTCATACACGCCCGCGCCCGACACGGAGATGCGGACGCTCGAAGGCCAGCCGTTTCGCATCTCACAACTGCGCGGGCGCGTCGTCCTCATAAACTTCTGGGCGACGTGGTGCCTGCCCTGCCGCGCAGAGATACCCGACTTCAACGCGATGCAGAAAGACTACGAGGCGCGCGGCTTCACCGTCGTCGGCATCTCCTCGCACGACACGCCGGAGATGATCCGCGACTTCCAAACGGTCGTCCGGCAGGAATACCAACTCCTCGTGAGCGGCGACGATGCGCCGCAGCAGTTTCAGACGGGGCCGGGTCGTCCCGCCACCTTCATCCTCGACCGCGAGGGGCGCATCCGCGAACGCTTCATCGGTGAACGCGACCGCGCCGCCTTCGACGCCGTCGTCAAACCTCTGCTTGACGAGGCGCAAACGACGGCCAGCAATCAATAAAGCGAGCGACCGCGAAACTCGCCGGATTAGGAGTTACAAAAAGTTATGCGAAAAGTTCTGAGCCTCGTTCTTTTTCTCTTTGCGCTCACGCTTGTCGTCGCGCCCGTTACCGCCAACATGAGCGACGGGCACGAGTATGCGCCGATTCAGGAGAAGAAGATCAATTACAAGGATTGGACGTTTAAAAAGATCGGGACGGGCGAGCCTGTGAATCTGCGCGAGTGGGCGAAGGGGAAGCAGCTCGTGCTCGTCGTCTATCTCGCGCCGTGGTGCAACAACTGGAAACTGGAAGCCCCCGTGGTTGATCGCCTCTACGAGAAATACAAGGCGCACGGTTTCGACGTGATCGGCGTGAGCAACTACGGGACGGAGCGCGACCAGCAAGTTTATTTCAAAGACAAGAACTTGCCCTACACGGTCGTCGTCGAATCCGACACGCGGGAGGCGCGCGACAAGACGACGCACTACAGCTACCGCCAACTGACGGGCGACGCGCGCAAGTGGGGTTCGCCCTACAACATCTTCCTCGTGCCGTCGAAACTCAAGCACGACGGCGAGGTGTTGACGGAGAAGGCCTGGATCACAAACGGCGAACTCGTCGAAGAGGAAGCCGACGAGTTCATACGCAAGCGATTAGGGTTGAAGGAAGAGAAGAAGGACAAAGAGAAGAAGGCGGACGAGAAGACCGCGCCGCAAACTTAAGCACGCGACAGAAACGCGAAAGCGCGATTGAGTGCGGGGAAAAGAACTCTCACCGCAGAGACGCAGAGCAAAGCCGCAGAGATACGCAGAAAGAGTTAATCAAATCTCTTCTCTGTGCCAACTCTGCGGCTTTGCTCTGCGTCTCTGCGGTGAATGCTTTAGTTGACTTTGATCACCACGTCGCTGCGGCTGGTCGCGCCGTCGGCGGTGCGGAGGATGACGGGCGCGT
>DASYMM010000338.1:0-3236 GCA_036009085.1 Pyrinomonadaceae bacterium
CCGGCAGCAGGCTCAGGAATTTCTGCACGTTGTTCATGCGGTTGCCGGGGACGATCACTTGATCGCCGGGGTTGAGAAAGTAGTTGTCCGGCATCTTTCCCTTTTCAATCGCGGCGACATCAATGACCGTCGGTTGCAGGAAACCGTTGGCTTGCCGTCGCATCACCATCACCTTCTTTTTGTTGCCCGTGTCGAGCACGCCGCCGGACAGAGCCAGAGCTTCCGTCACCGACAGGCGGCGCGACATCGCGCGAATGCCCGGCTGCGCCACGTCGCCCACCACCCAGAAGACCGCCGACTGCGCCTTGTCGAGCGAGACCGTCACTTTCGGATCAATCACATACTCGTCCAAACGTTTCGTGATCTCGTCTGCGACCTGCTTCGTCGTCTTTCCGGCGACGTGTATGCCTTCGGGAATGAGCGGGTGCGAGATGACGGCGTCGGGCGGCACGGTGATCCCGGCTTTTGAGTAGCGGTCGAGATTGAAGACCGTGATCGAGATCACGTCTTCGGGGCCGAGGCGGTAGGTCGCCATGAAGTTGTTGTAATAAGGCACGACCGCCGCTTCCTCTTCTGACAGCGATTCGCGGCGGTTCGCCAGCATCTCCGGGGAGACATCCGAGCGCGGCGGCGCGCTCTGGTCGTCAGGCTCCAGCCGCTCGCCCGCCTTTTGCGTCGCCCCGCCCGAAGTGGTTGCGGTGCGCGGGCGCGTCTTCTGCTCCGACTTCTTCTTGTCCTCCTGCGCCGTGGCGTCTGCGCCAAAGACTTTGAAGTATTGAACCTTCTCCAAAGGAGAAGGTCTTCGCGCAGTGGACGAGGACGACGCCGACAGTTGCGCTTCCTGCGCCGCGAGTGCGCTCGAACCGCCTGTGAGCAAGAGACCCGTAAGGGCTAACGTTGCCAACTTCATCGTGTGAACTTTCATTTCATGTACCTCAAACTGACTTCCATGTCGCGCGTGCGCTCTTGTTTAGCGCGCGCCGCGACCGAAAAGGATCGTCTTGACCGTCTCGAATAAAATCACCGCGTCGAGCACGAGGCTCTGGTTCTTGATGTAGTAGAGATCGTATTGAAGCTTCTGCCGCGCGTCTTCGATGGACGAGCCGTAGGGGTATTTGATCTGCGCCCATCCGGTCAGGCCGGGCGGGATCAAATGCCGCTGTTCGTAGAACGGGATTTCCTCGGCGAGTTGCGCGACGAAGTGCGGGCGTTCGGGGCGTGGGCCGACGAAGTTCATCTCGCCTTTGAGGATGTTCCAGAACTGCGGAATCTCGTCCACGCGAATCTTGCGTATGACGCGCCCCACGCGCGTCGTGCGGTCGTCGCCCGTCTGCGCCCACACGGGGCCGTCGCGCTCTGCGTCCACGCGCATCGAGCGAAACTTCATGATCGTGAACGGTTGCCCGTTCTGGCCGACGCGTTCCTGCTTGTAGAGCGCGGGGCCGGGCGATTCGAGTTTGATCAACACGGCGGTCAGGAGCGCGATGGGCAGAGACACGATTGCGCCGACGAACGCGACGCCGCGATGCAGGAACGCGCGCGCCACGCCGCTCAGGCGCGCTTGCCTGCCGCGACCCGAAAAGATCAACCACGAAGGGCGCATCATGTTGAGATGGACGCGCCCCGTCGTGCGTTCGTAAAACGACGCGCCCTCTTCGATGGCGACGTGCCCGCCGAGACTCAAATCGAGCAGTTGGCGCGTGGGAAACTGCCCGCGCCGCTCGCCCTGCGCGACGATGATGCGGTCGATGTTTTCGCGCCGGACGATGTCTGCCATCTCGGTCGTCACGCCGATGACGCGCGGGTTGATGATGCTCTTGCCGACGAGCGCGGGGTCGTTATCAACAAAGCCGACGATGCGATAGCCCGCGTCCCTGCGTTCCAAAACTTCGCGCGCGATCTCGACCGCCGCCGTGCCCGAACCGACGATCAAAATGCGTTCGCCGACCGAAGGGTGGCCGAGCAGCCAGTGGATCGAGATGCGCCACGCCACCATCAGCGCGAGCGCGAGCGGGAGCGCGATGAGCGAGATGCCGCGACCGAGCATGAGTTGCGGCAGCAAATAGAAGACTATCGCGAGCGCGATCCACGCGAGGCCGAGAGCCTGTATGAGACGCAGCACGAGTTCGCGCCGGTCGTGCATGACGACGAAGTCGTAAAGGTCGTAGAGATAGAACGCGCCGAGGCAGAAGGCTGTGGCGAGCGCGGCCTTGTAAAAGCCGTTGCGTGCGTTGAGTTCGTAATAAGCGTCAATTGCGCCGAGGCGAATCTGCGCAGCCGCCACCATCCCGCCGAACATCAAGAGGGCTTCGGCCAGAATCAGCAGCAGCGTGCGGGCATTGAAACGACTCGTCGGACTCACTAAAACTCCTTCGGAAGTGACGAGTGACAAGTGACGAGTGACGAGAGAAGACAAGCGAAACGTGAATCGGAGAAAGCTGTGAAGCGTGAACCGTAAGTCATAACTAGAGGAAGACAGTTTTTCTCTAACACGCGAGAAGACGGTCTTTTTCCATTCACGATTGACGATTCACGATTCACGGCTTTTCTCTCGTCACTTGTCACTCGTCACTGTCTCATTGCGGCGATAGTAGCGGCGTTGATAGTAGCTGCTGCTGTCGTCGTGCGGGTCGTCCGCGCCGTTGAGGATGATGCCGAGGAGGCGTTCGCGCGGGAGCGGTTCGAGCACGCGGTCGAGCGCGGCGTAGCGCGTCTTGCCGGAACGCACGACCATCAGTGCGCCGTCGGCGCGACCGATCAAGACGGTGGCGTCTGTGAAGATGCCGAGCGGCGGCGCGTCTATGATGATGTAGTCGAACATGCGGCGCAGTTCGGCGAGCAGCGTGCTGAACTTCGGGCCGGAGAGAATTTCCGCGACGTTGTCGCGCACCGTTCCGCCCGGCAGCAAATGAAGCCCGGCGGGTTCGAGCCGGATGATGGTGTCGGCGAGTGTCGTCTCGCCCGCGAGCACTTCGGAGAGTCCGGCGGGCGCTTCGATGCCGAGGTAATCGGCGGCGCAGGGGTTTCGCAGGTCGCCGTCAATCAGGAGCGCGCGCACGCCGTCGGTCTGCGCGAGCAGCCACGCCAGATTCAGGGCCGTGACGGTCTTGCCTTCCATCACGCCCGCGCTGGAGACGACGATGGCCTGAATTTTTCGCTTCTCGCCCGCGTGCAGAATGCGCGTGCGCAGGGCGCGATACTGCTCGGCGTGCGGCGAGCGCGGGTCTGTGATGGCG
>DASYMM010000339.1:0-13309 GCA_036009085.1 Pyrinomonadaceae bacterium
CTTCACGCCGACGACGCGCGCCACCTCGCGCGTCGAGACGCCGCCCCACACGTTGTCGAGGCGCGACCAGCGCGTCACGCAATGAAAGTCCGCGTAAACTTTCGTCGCTGGCAACGCTAAGAATTCGTCGAGCGACCACGCCTGCGGCCTCTCCACGAGACCTTCGATTTCAAACTTCCAATTCGCCAGATCAATTTCGGGCGTGCCGTGCGCGTCGAGCACAGGCCACTTGCGCGTGCGCGACTGGCCGGGCGGCATCCGCTCCCCGCGCCGCGTGTCCGGGCTGATGATCACGTCCGGTTCCGCGACCTCCTCCGGCCTGCGCGGCTCGCCCTTCTGGTAATCCGCATCCCTCATCAAGCCGCTTAGAAAACTCATATAACCTCAGTGACGAGTGACGAGTGACAAGTGACAAATTGAAGACAAGTAATTCGTGAATCGTCAATTGAAAATCGTGAGTAGAAGAAAGCAGTTTTAAGTCTATTCACGATTTACGATTCACGGCTTTTTCTCGTCACTCGTCACTTGTCACTCGTCACTTCTTTGTTGCCTTCTCCGCCAAGTTCATCAATTCTTCGGGCATCCACTTGTTGACGCCTTTGGCGAGCGGTTCGCGTATGCCCACGCTGCGGTCGTGCCATTCGTCTGCGGCTCCGGTGTGGCCGCGCTCGCGCTCGTAGCGGTCGGTCTGGTCGAGGCTGAGGGCGATGCCGTTGGCGATGTCGTTCCAGTTTTGCTGTTGGATGCCGCGCAGGACGAGCGAGAGTCCGGCTGACCAATCCTCTTCGGGCGCGCGCGCGTCCTGCTCCGGGATCGTCAGGTTATAGACGGGCGGAAACTCCTGTCCCTTGTATTCGCGCACGAGTTGCGCCTTCAAATCCTTGAGCGACATTTCGGGACGCTCGCGCCGGATTGCCTGCGCGCGCCGGAAGATGTCCGCCACGCTCGCCGTCTGCTGTTGTTGTGCCATGATGTTTTAGCCTCTCGATTTGACCTTAAATTACACGCCCGCCGCGAGAATCACAACCCTCGAAACGGGGCGCGCCGTAGGACACGCCAACGCCACAATTTCGCAACTTAAAGATGAGGCTTCGCTGTTCCGTCTCCCCGCGCGCCCTGTGTTATGGTTCGTCGCTGCGGCAAGTTGAAGAGAGAGAGGTTCTGTGTAAAGTGTCAGAAGTGTCAGAAACGATTCCGGTTGAAGAGAAGATGGCGGCGGCTCCGCATGACAGGCCGATGGGTTTCCCGACCTGTCCGGTCTGCGGGCGCGAGTCGAAAGACGAATTGACGCCGCTCGACGCGCTCGACGAATGGTTGCGCGCGCTGGTGGCGGCGAACGCTCCGGCGGGGCAGTTCGTCGCGGTGGTCTGCCAGCGTTGCGTCGAGATGTTTGAGCGCGCACGCGTCCAACTGAAAGCCGACGCGGTTGTCTTCGAGCAGGGCGGACTCGTCCTGCCCACGCCCCTGCGCCTCGATGCGGACGACCGCTTCGCCGGGCGCGGCATCACCATCGCCTTTCTCGATTCGGGCTTTTACAAACACCCTGACCTAGCGACGCCCGCGAATCGCATCCTCGCCTATCACAGCATCGTGCCCGACCATAAGACTTCTCTGGAGACGAACGATCCGGCGAGTTGGCACGGGATGATGACTTCGGTGGTGGCGGCGGGCAACGGCTCGCTCTCGAAAGGTTTCTATCGCAGCATCGCGCCGGAAGCGAACGTCGTGCTCGTCAAACTCGCCACTTCCGGTCGCATCACGGAACGCAACATTCAGGACGGCATCGAATGGGTGCTCGCGCACCGCAAAGAGTACGACATACGCATCGTCAACATCTCTGCGGGCGGCGACGAAAACGACTCTTACCTGCACAACGAGTTGTCGCAGACGGTTGAGCGCGCCGTCAAAGAAGGCTTGATCGTGGTGTGCGCGGCGGGGAACGCGGGGCACATGCCGGGGCATCCGGTGTTGCCTCCGGCGAGCGCGCCTTCGGCCATCACGGTCGGAGGTTTGGACGATCAAAACTCGCTCGACCGCGCGCGTCGCGGCATGTATCGCTCGTCTTACGGCCCGACCGCAGACGGCCTACAAAAGCCGGAGATCATCGCGCCCGGCATCTGGGTGCCCGCGCCGATCCTGCCGGACACGCCCACCGCCGATCAGGCCGAACTCTACGCCACGCTCGACAAAGCCACGGACGAAGAACTGCTCCCCATCATCGAAGCGCACCCGGAAGTGGACAAAGATATCTACAACGCGCGCGACATGCGCACCTCGCTTCTGCGCAACCTCATCACGATCAAACTGCACGAAGGCGACGTGATCAGCGAACACTACAAGTATGTTGACGGCACATCGTTCGCCGCGCCCATCGTCTCCTCGATCATCGCCTGCATGCTCGAAGCCAACCCCGACTTAACGCCGCAACTCGTCAAACGCATTTTGATCGAGACGGCGGAGCGACTCCCCGGCATCGAGATAGACCGGCAGGGATGGGGCGGCGTCGCCCCGCGACGCGCCATCGAACTCGCGCTCAGTTTGAAGAAGCATTGAAGCCGTTTGCGCTCAGATAGAGCGGAAACTTTAAAAACCTTTCACCGCAGAGGCGCGGAGCCAAGCCGCAGAGAACCGCAGAGGGAAACATTGAACTCCCTGCGCGAACTCTGCGCTCCTTTCTGCGTCTGCGCGGTGAAGGGTTTTTTAGTTGTCGTCTAAACTAACCGCACGGATAAATTTCTGCCCGCCGCCCCGCCGCACGCGCTAAAATAACCGTACTACTTTTGACTGTCGCTTTAACCGCGCCTTTAACCGTGACTGTGCGACACGGTAACGACAGTCTTACTTGAGTCAAAGGAAAACTTTTTGCGCGATTGTCGTTTACATGACGGTTCGACGGTCGTAATTATCGGCGGCGGGCCGGGCGGGGCGGCGTGCGCCATCAAGTTGTTGCAGGGCGCGAGAGCGCGCGGTCTGCGTTTGCGCGTGCTCATCTTCGAGGGCAAGGATTTCAGCGTGCACGCCAATCAATGCGTGGGCGTGCTCTCGCCGCCCATCGAAGAAGTGCTCGCGCGCGATCTGGACGTGCACCTGCCGCGCACGCTCATCAAGCGACAGATTTTCGGCTATCGCCTGCACGGCGCGCGCGAAAACGTCCTGCTCATGGGGCACGGCGCGCACGCGAGCGAAGCGGGACACGGGCAGGCGACCTACGCCGTGGAGCGCGCCGAGTTCGATGGCTTCCTGCTCGGACGTGCGCGCGAACTCGGCGCGGAAATCGTCGAATCGCGCGTGACGGGTGTTGAGTTCGTGCGCGAAGATGCGCTCGACGAAGTGCGCGTCTATAGCGAGTCGCGTTATGAGCGCGCGGACGCGGTCGTCGGCGCGTTCGGGTTGGACGAGGCGATGCTCTCGGTCTTTGAAGAGGTGACGGGGCGCAGCAACAACGGTCGCGGGTTCGTGCGCCCGTCGAAGTGGTTGAAGAGTTATCTGACGACCATCGCCGCGGGGCACGGCTTTCAGGGTGAGAAACTCGGCCACATCGTCCACGCGTTTCTGTTGCCGCCCGGCTGCCCGCGCATAGAGTTCGGCGCGGTCACGCCGAAAGGCGATCACATCCTGATCAACATCGCGGGCGAACGCGTCTCTTCGTCAGACCTCGATCAGTTTTTACAACTGCCCGAAGTGCGCGCACTGCTGCCGCCGTTTAACGGGCGCGCGATCAACTACTACGAAGGCCGCTTTCCCTCCGCGCCCGCGCGCGGCGCATACGGCCATCGCTACGCGCTTGTGGGCGACGCGACGGGCTGGCTCCGCCCCTTCAAAGGCAAAGGCATCTCGACGGCGATCATCACGGGCTTGCGCGCGGCGGAGACGATGCTTGAGCACGGCGTCTCGCGCGCGGCGGGCGCACAATATCGTAAGTCGTGCCGCGATCTGTTTGGCGATCACGCTTACGGCGTCGCCGTCCGCCGCTTGATGCTCGCCGGGGCGCGCGTCTTTCTCGACCCGATGATTGATGTCGGGAAAGTTGACCCGTTGATGTACGATGCGCTCTTCGACGCCGTCTCCGGCCACGAGACGTATCGCAACATCATCCGGCGTTCGTTCAAACCGCGCCTCGTGCGCAAGGTCGCCACGCGCGTCTTCGGCGGCGTCCGTCGGCACAGGGCGTTTCGGGCTAGACGTATGAAAAACATCAAAGTGCGCCGCATGACCGTGCGCGACATAGACGAACTGCTCCGCATCAACGAAAAGATCACCGGCAAGCCACACGCCGCCTATTACGAGACGAAGGCCGCAGACTACATCGGACGCTCGCCCACGACCTGTCTCGTCGCCGAACACGGCGGGCGCGTCGTCGGCTTCGTCATGGGCGACGTGCGCGGCTGGGAGTTCGGCGCGAAACTCGCGGGCTGGCTCGAAGTGATCGGCGTTGACCCCGATTATCATCAACGCGGCGTGAGCGGCGCGCTGATGGACGCGCTCTGCGAAAGTTTCCGCCGCGCCGGCGTCTCCGTGGTCAACACCATCGTCAACTGGAACGACGGCGATCTCATAGACTACTTCCGCGCCAACGGCTTCGACCGTGGCGACTACGTCAACCTCGTGCGTAATCTCGACGAACAAAGCTGAATGAAACTCAATCCCGAAACCGTCCTCAAGCGTTGCCCTTATCTACGCCTCTCGCTCAATTCGAGCAACGAGGTGCAGGTGTCTGTGGAGGGCAAGACCGTTAAGTGCGGGCTGCACGCGCTCTCGATTCTCGAACTGTTTTCCGAGCCGCTCACGGTCGCCGCCGCGCTCAAGCAACTCGGCGCACGCGTCACTGCCGGAGAGCGCGTCGCGGCGATTGCCACGCTCTTTCGTCTCTACGAAGGCGGCGTGCTGCGCGACGTTTCGACGGCGGCGCGTGCTGAAACGACGAGCGCGGCGGACCACAAGTTGACGCACACGACGGGCGACGCCGGCGCGGTTGAGGCGAGCACAGTTGATTCAAGCGACGACGATGCGGGCGAAGATTTTGCGGCGGCGGAAATCTACTTCGCGTGCCCGCTCGACGACTCTGCGCGCCAACTGATCCCTTACCGCGAACGCGATGCGCGCGAAGGCGAGCCGGAATTGACCCGGCGCGACCCGCTCAAACTCAATTCGCGCGTCGCGCTGCAAATTGGCGACGCGACGCCCGCGCGTTTTGCCGCGCGCCTCCCGTTCCTTGATCGTTTCTCGCCGCGTCGCCCGCTGCTCTGGGTTGAAGATGCGGGCACGCAAGCGTTGGCCCCCTACTGGCCCAATCCACGACAAGCGGAACTCTTCAAACGACTCGAATCCGGCGAGAGCACGCCCGCCGAACTCGACGAGGAGACCGCGCGGCGGTTCGCTGACGCGCAAATTTTGCTCGCGCCCGGTGAAGAGGAAGCGCGCGCGAAACGCTGGCAGCGCGCGTGCGAAGAGTGGCGACGCGATTTAGAAAATCATCAACATGCGGTGCTTCGCAAGATCGTCCACCCTTTGCAACTCGCGGCCTTGCGCCGCTACTTTCGCGCGCTCGACGCGCACGGCCAACTCAAGGCGAGCAGCAACCGTCACTACGCGCACAATCGCCGCTCGATTTACGACGAAGAGACTTCGCGCTTCGTGCAACAACAGATCAACGCGCTCGTGAATCGCATCACGCCCGCGCCCGTGCGGCCTTCGCATTGTCAGGTTTCGGTCTATCAACCGGGCGCGTTTCTGCATCGTCATAAGGATCAGCCGCAGTACGTCTGGAATCTCTCGCTCGTCGTGGACACGGAGCCGGAGTTGGATTTGGAGAGCGCGTGGCCGATCAATCTGGAGGTGGAGGGCGAGAAGCGAGAAGTGCGTCTGGAGATCGGCGACGCGGTGCTCTATCGCGGCTCGGAGTTCACGCACTGGCGCGACGTGTTGCCGGAGGATCAGTCCGTCACGCTGTTGTTCTGCTTCTTCTCTCCAGCGAATGATTAAAAGAATAAGACTCACCACAGAGACGCAGAGCCAAGCCGCAGAGTGAACGCGGAGAGAGTTGAATGTTTTTCTCTGTGTCCCCTCCGTGTCCTCTGTGTCTGCGGTGGTGAAAGCTTTAGTCGTGTGCGTGTGCTGGTGGACATGCCCGCACGCTTTGTGCCACAATTCCCGCACAACAAACACGCGAATTAAAATAAAATTTTGAGAGGAACGACTATGGCAGAAAACGAGAACGCATCAGGCGCGGCGCAGGCTACGCCGGAAGGACAGACCGGCGGCGAGGCAACCACGACAGCAGGCGCGCCGCCCGCCGAAGAGACCGCCGCCGACGCTGCGCAGGCCAGCACGGAAGAGATCACCTATCACGCCGTCGAAAAAGACGGGCAGGTAACCGCGCTCTGGGAGATGCAGGGGCGCAAGCATCTACGCACCATTGACCCGCGCTCGCGACAGGGACAGGAAATCCTCCGCCTCTACACCGCCGAACATCACGAAGAACAGTGACAGAAGAACAGTGACGAGTGACAAGTTAGAAAAGACGTGAATCGAGAATCGTCAATCGTGAATAGAAAGAACCCGCTTTTCTCTATTCACGATTGACGATTCTCGATTCTCGATTCACGTCTCGCTTGTCTTCGTTCGTCACTCGTCACTCGTCACTCGTTTATCCAACTTGTCACTCGTCACTGTTTTATAAACTCTTCGATGTTGTCTATGAGTTGATCGGCGAGCGTCTGCATCGCCGTGAGGCTCGCCCATGCGACGTGGGGCGTGACGATTAGATTCGGCAGGTCGAGTTCGAGCAGCGCGTTGCCCTCGCGCGGCGGCTCGCGGCTCAAGACATCCACGCCCGCGCCCGCGATCACGCCCGCCCGCAACGCTTCAATCAACGCGGCCTCATCCACCACGCCGCCCCGCGCGCAGTTGACCAATATGGCTTCCGGTTTCATCGAAGCGAGTTCCGCCGCGCCGATGAGGTGTCGCGTCTGCGCGTTGAGCGGTGTGTGGAGCGTGATGATGTCGCTCCGGCTGAGGACTTCCGCAAAGGGCGTGCGTCCCTCGCGTGCGTGCGCTCCGGCGTCTTTGTGTTCGGCGATAAGCGTGTGCATATGGAAGGCACGCGCGAGGCGTTCGACTGACTGACCGAGCGCGCCGTAGCCGACGATGCCGAGCGTGCTCGCGTGCAGATCGCGTATCGGATGCGTGAGCAGGGCGAAGCCTTCTGCGCGCTGCCAACGTCCGGCGCGCAAATCTCTCTGATAGTTAACGAGATTGCGGCGGAGCGCGAGCATGAGCATGAAGACGTGTTCGGGCAGCGTGTCGGTTGCGTAGCCGCGCACGTTCGAGACGGCGACGCCGCGCTCGCGGCAACTCTTGAGGTCAATGTTATCCGTGCCCGTCGCCGCGACGGCGATCAGACGGAGCGCGGGCAACTGTGCGAGTTGCGCGTCTCTGATCTCGACCTTGTTGACGATGGCGATGCTCGCCCCTTCGAGACGCTCGACCACATCTTCGGCGCGCGTCGCGCCATACTCGCGCCACTCGTGCGCGAACGCGGGCGGCCTGATGTCAGCCCGTAGCGTGTTGCGATCCAGAAAGACGATTCGTTCCATAGTTACACGTTGTTAGCGCAAGAAGGGGACGAGCAGGCGCACGAGCGCGACGATCACGACGACGCCGACGACATCGAGCAGCAGGCCGTAGCGAATCATGCGCGAGAGCGGGATGTAGCCTGAGCCATAGACGATGGCGTTGCAGGGCGTGGAGACGGGCAGCATGAAGCCGAGGCTCGCGCCCATCGTCGCGCCGAGAGCGGGTTCGAGCGGGTCTGCGCCCGCCGCGCGCGAAATCGCTATGACGACGGGCACGACCATGTTGGCCGAAGCCGTGTTCGATGTCGCCTCCGACGTGAGCGTCGCCACGAGCGTCGAAGCGAAGAGGAGCGAGAGGCCGCCGGAGATGGGCAGGTGTTTCGTCAAACCGTAGCCGATGGCTTCTGCGAGTCCGGTCTGAAACGAGAGCACGCCGAGCGCGAAGCCGCCGCCGTAGAGGAGCACCACGCCCCAGTCAATCTTCACCGCCTCGTCCCAGGTGATCGCGTGCTCGCCGCGCGCGTCGCCCGGCAGGAGAAATAAGAGCGACGCGCCCACCACCGCCGCCACCGCTTCCGGTACGCGACGATTCACCGCCTGATAGAGCGCGCTCCCGTCGCCCGCGAAGAGCGCGATGAGGCCGGGGATGATCCAGAGCGCGACGGTGGCGAGAAAAGCTGCGAGCGTCGATTTCTGCCCGCGCGTCCATGCGCCGAGCCGCGCGCGCTCGCGCGTGAGCATCTCGCGGCTGCCCTCTATCTCGCGGACGCCCGCGGGGCACAGCGTGTTCAGATAAAAACTGAGGTAGAGGAAGAGGATGATGACGACGGGCGTGCCGATCATCGCCCACTTGAAGAAGGGAAACTCGACGCCGACGAGTTGGCGTATGAAGCCGAGGCCGATGACGTTGGGCGGCGTGCCGATGGGCGTGGCGAGTCCGCCGATGGAGGCGGCGAAGGATGTCATCAACATGAGGCCGGTCGCGTAGCGACGGTTAATTTTGCTTCCGCCTTCCTGTTCGTTGTCGTAGAGGAAGGCGAGAATCGCCATGCCGATGGCGAACATCATGGCGGTCGTCGCCGTGTTGGAAATCCAAGCGGAGATGAAGGCCGTCACCGCGCCGAAGGCGAAGAGGATTCTTCCCGGTCGTGCGCCGACCCATTTGATCGAGAGCACGCCGAAGGCCAGACGCCGATCCAGCCGGTGCAAAAAGATCGCCCGCGCGATGATGAACGACCCGATGAAGAGAAACATCAACGGGTCGGCGAACGGCGCAAACACGTCCTTGGCCGGGGCGACGCGCATCACGACGCACGCCGCCGCGCCGAGGAGCGCGGTGGCAGGCAGCGGCAGAGCCTCCGTCACCCACAGGACGACGACCGCCGCCATCACCGCCGCGAGCCTGTGCGCCTCCGGCTTCAACGCAGGCAGCGGCAACAAAAGCAGCGTGATGAAGATGGCGGGCGCGAGCAGGAGTCCCGCCACGCGCCGCACGCGCTCGAAACGCGCCTCGCCTTCCGTGACGCGTTCAACTACGTCGAGTTGTCTGTCCATAATTTAGCTTGCCAGTTGGCGGCTCAACTTGAAGTTCCCGACCGTGACGCAACGTGCACACATTTGGAATGTAAATCCATTCTACAGCGTGTTACCCTGTCTCGCTCTCAAAATTTACTAAACAGCCTCCGAACGTCTCCGCTTCGAGCGGAAACCGGCGGCGGAATTATCCGAACGAGCGACAGGGCAATGGCGAATAAAAAAGAGTCGGCTAACGATGCGCGGGAACAGTTTGAGCCTCAACCGGAGCGATTGACGACCGGGAGCGACGGTCTCGACAGTATTCTGGAAGGCGGCTTTCCCGATAATCGCCTGTACCTGATCGAGGGCGATCCGGGCACGGGCAAAACCACGCTCGCGCTCAAGTTTCTGCTCGAAGGCGCGGTGCAGGGCGAGCCGGTGCTCTACGTCACGCTCTCCGAAACGAAAGAAGAGATCAAGGCCGTCGCCGCCTCGCACGGCTGGTCGCTCGATGCCGTCAACATCTACGAGTTGATCCCCACGGAAGAGAGCCTCAAGACCGAGACGCAGTACACCATCTTTCACCCTTCGGAAGTGGAACTCGGCGAGACGACGAGCGCGGTGCTCGAAGAAGTTGAGCGCATCCAGCCGCGCCGCGTGGTCTTCGATTCGCTCTCGGAGATGCGGCTCCTGGCGCGCGACCCCCTTCGCTACCGTCGGCAGATTCTCGCCCTCAAACAATATTTCGCCGGGCGGCAATGCACGGTGCTGCTTCTGGACGACCGCACCTCGACGCACGGCGACTTGCAGGTGCAATCAATCGCGCACGGCGTCATAGAACTTGAGCATCTGGCGTTGGATTACGGCGCCGAGCGGCGTCGGTTGCGCGTCGTCAAACTGCGCGGCAGCAAGTATCGCGGCGGCTATCACGATTTCAAGATCGAGACGGGCGGAGTCGCCGTCTACCCGCGCCTCGTCGCGGCGGAACACAGGCACGAGTTTGCGCCGGAGGCTGTCACGAGCGGCGTCACGGAACTGGACACGCTCCTCGGCGGCGGACTCGACAGGGGCACCAGCACGCTCATCCTCGGCCCTGCGGGTTCGGGCAAGTCTTCGATTGCGGCGCAGTTTGCCGCCGCCGCCGCCGAACGCGGCGAACACGCCGCCTCTTTTCTCTTCGATGAAAGTTTGCAGACTTACCTGTCGCGCGCCGCCGGACTCGGCAGAGAGATGTCGCAGCATGTGGAGGCCGGGCGCATGAGCATGCGGCAGATCGATCCGGCGGAACTGTCGCCCGGCGAGTTTGCGCATCACGTGCGCCGCGCCGTTGACGTGGACGGAGCACGCGTCGTCGTCATAGACAGTTTGAACGGTTACATGCAGGCGATGCCCGACGAGCGTTTCCTCACCGTGCAGATGCACGAGTTGCTCACCTATCTCAACCAGCAGGGCGTGGTGACGATTCTCGTCTTGGCGCAACACGGCTTCATGGGCAGCAACATGGGCACGCCGGTTGATGTCAGTTATCTGGCCGACACGGTGTTGATGCTGCGCTTCTTCGAGGCGGCGGGCGCGGTGCGCCGCGCGATCTCCGTGGTCAAGAAACGCACCGGCTATCACGAGAACACGATCCGCGAGATGCGCATGTCGCAGGACGGCATCACGGTCGGTCAACCGCTGACGGATTTTCACGGCGTATTGACGGGCGTGCCGAGCTACCGGAAACAGGCTGCCCCGTTGTTGGAGGAGAGTGGCGATGCCGGCGTCTAGCTCCGTTGCAGGCGCGGACGACCAACGGGTACTGCTGCTCGCGCCCACAGGCCGCGACGCGCACATGATCAGCAAAGTGCTCGGCGAAGAGAACGTCCCGACCGAAGCGTGCGAAGACATCGAGGAGTTTTGCCGGAAGTTGACGGAAGGCGCGGGCGCGGCCTTCATCACGGAAGAGGCTTTGACGCCGAAGGCGCTCACACGTCTGGTCGAGGCGTTGACCGGACAGCCCGCCTGGTCAGACTTTCCCCTGCTCTTACTGACGAGCGGCGGCGAAACCGCTCCCGTCAACCTGCGCGTGCTGAAAACTCTGGGCGAGACCGGAAACCTCACGCTCATCGAACGCCCGACGCGCATCATCACGCTCGTCAGCGCGTTGCGCGCGGCCTTGCGCGCACGGCGTCGGCAGTATGAAGTGCGCGATCACCTGCTCGCACAGAAACTTGCCGAAGAGGAGCGCGCCCTGCTGCTGGAAGAAGCCGAAACCGCCAACCGCACGAAGGACGAATTCTTAGCGACCATGTCGCACGAACTACGCACGCCGATGACGGCCATCCTCGGTTGGGCGCAACTGATGCGCAGCAACACGCTCAAGGAATCCGATTTCGCGCACGCGCTTGAAATCGTCGAGCGCAACGCCCGCGCGCAAACCAAACTCATAGACGACCTGCTGGACATCTCGCGCATCATCACCGGGAAGCTACGTCTGGACGTGCGCGTCGTTGACCTCGCGGGGGTTGTCGAAGCAGTGATCGACTCGCTGCGCCCCACGGCGGAGGCTCGTTCGATTCGACTCCAGACGATGCTCGACCCACAGGCTGGCCCCGTCTCCGGCGACACAGACCGCTTGCAACAGGTCGTCTGGAATCTCGTCTCGAACGCCATCAAGTTCACGCCGAAAGGCGGGCGCGTGCAGGTGATGCTCGCGCGCGTCAACTCGCACGTGGAAGTGACCGTGAGCGATAGCGGCAAGGGCATCAGCGCGGAGTTTCTGCCGCACGTCTTCGACCGCTTCCGGCAGGCCGATGGCACGACGACGCGCAGGCAGGGCGGTCTCGGACTCGGACTCTCAATCGTGCGCCAACTCGTCGAACTCCACGGCGGCATGGTGAGCGTGGAGAGCGCGGGCGAGGGGCAGGGCGCAACCTTCACAGTGCAGTTGCCTTTGATGGTTACGCGCCGCAGCGACGCGGGCGATGCCGCACGCAGGCACCCGACCGCCGGCGGCGGCGACACCTCTTTCGATTGTCCTCCGTCGCTCACGGGCTTGCGCGTCCTCATCGTCGACGACGAACCGGACACGCGCGCTCTGCTGCGCAAGGTGCTCGAAGGATGCGGCTCGGAAGTGACGACCGCCGGGTCGTCGGCGGAAGCGTTGGCCGCGTTCGTCGAGTCGAAGCCGGACGTTCTCATCAGCGACATCGGGATGCCCGAAGAGGACGGCTACGAACTAATCGGCAAACTACGCACGCTCGAAGCGGGCGCGGGCAGAATCCCTGCCATCGCCCTCACAGCTTACGCGCGCGTGGAAGACCGCGTCCGCGCGCTCAACGCGGGCTTTCAAGTGCACGTCCCCAAACCCATCGAACCGGCCGAACTCGTCGCCGTCGTCGCCAGCCTCACAGGGCGCACGGGAAAGCCGTGAGCCTCACCCGCGACGCGTCAAATCACACTCACGGCACACGTCTAAAAAGGATGCTGATGGAAAACTCTACTCTATACATTCGTTGCGCTCGAATCGAAGATGCCAATCTGCTGGCAGAATTGGGGGCGCAAACATTTGCAGAAACCTTTACTGAAAACAACACGCCTGAGGATATGGCGACATATTTAGCTGGCTCATTTAACCTTGAAAAGCTGACGGCGGAATTGACCGACCCTTCATCTGTCTTTTTCATTGCAGATGTTGGCGGTGATGCGGCGGGCTATGCAAAAATCCATGCGGGTGAAGCATTACAAGGCGTCGAAGGTCAAAAACCTATTGAACTGGTGCGGTTGTATGTTTCCCGAAAATGGCTTGGGCGCGGAGTCGGTCAGGCATTAATGCAGCGATGCATGGACGAAGCACGCGAGTTGGGATTTCAAACCATCTGGCTTGGAGTATGGGAACACAACAGCCGCGCTCTGGCATTTTATCGAAAGTGGAATTTCCATGAAGTGGGAGAGCATATTTTTCAACTTGGCTCTGACCCGCAACGCGATATTTTGATGCAGCGAACTATTTAATCGGTGGCGAAGCATCACAACTCATTCAACCGGAGCGCGAATAATGCGCCTTTCATGCGCGAGACTTGAATCTATCGGCATTGAATGTGCGGCGGGTGATGTTGAGCGTTAGGTCGCGCGTCAAACATGCGTCTCCGGCGGGCAACTTTCGACGCTCTCACACATCTAATTCCTCGACGCCCCCCGCGAGTTAAATAACTATAAAATCAGGGAGTTTTTGAATA
>DASYMM010000340.1:0-3212 GCA_036009085.1 Pyrinomonadaceae bacterium
CCAGTTCGCGCACATAACGATGCACGTCTTCGCGTTCCGGGCTCAGGTTGATGATCGGATAACCGACGACTTGGCCGAGACCGTGATACGTCGCTTTGCCGCCGCGATTCGTTTCAAAGAGCGCGACGCCGCGCGCGGCCAGAACATCCGGCGAGGCGAGCACGGCGGACTCCGTGGCGCGGCGTCCGAGCGTCAAAACGTGCGGGTGCTCGACGAGCAGGAGCGTGTCCGCGCCCGCGCCAGTTTTGCGCGCGGCTTCGATCTCCTTCTGAATTTGATAGGCCGCGCCGTACTCCATCCGTCCGAGGCGGCGAACCTGTAGCCTTCTCTTCTGCATCGCAAAGAATGTTCGAGTTGAAAGTTTTCGCTTTTGTTGTCCCGACCTATTGTAGCAGCGCGACTGGCGCGACGCCGAATCGCGCCTGAGAACGCTGCGCCTGCAACTTGACGCCGCCACGCGTGCGGGCATAGTTTGTGGTTATCTCGTCCGTCTATAGATCAAGGAGAAACTATTTTGAGATTCGTTTATGCGTTCACACTAACCTTCGCATTGTTGCTTTTGCTGCCCGCCGAAAATCCGGCGCAGACGCGCACGCGGCGCACGAGCACGCCGAAGCGTGCCACCACGGCGACGCGCGGCAAAAGACCTGCGACGGGCACTGCCGCGCTCGCCCTCCAAGACGGGCGGCAGCGCGTCGGCGAAAAGATCAAGCAGATTTCAAATTTCGTCTATCTCTACGGGCGTTTCTCGAAGGACTTCGAGGCGGCGGCAGGGACGGGCGGGCAGCCCGACGCGACGGCGAACGCCTTGAAGAACCGCCTCGTCGGCAGCCTGCAAGACATCCGCGAAGGTCTCGACGGTTTGGAACTACACTTCCGCACCACGCCCGAACTCGAACGCTTCTCCATCAAGCTCTCCGGCGTCGCGCTCGACGCGGCCAAGGCCGAACAGCAAGCCAACGCCAACCGCCTCGACGCCGCAGGCCGTTCCCTCCTCGAAGTCATCAACCGCTTGACGGACGTTCTGCAAGACATGAATTAGGACAGTGACGAGTGACAAGTGACGAGTGACGAGATAAAGCGGATTTGCGCCACGTGAGCGGCGATAGATAGTAGCCCCGCCCGCGAGGGCGAGGTTTGCGGCGTAATCCAACACACGTTAAAGCCCCGTCAGGAGCGGCACATTGCAACGAGCGATGTGTCGCCCCCGACGGGGCTTCGGATATTTTCTTATCGTGCTTAAGCCGCGCACCCACGGGCGGGGCTACTATCTATCGCCGCTCACGCGGCTCAAAACAAAACTTGCTTTAACTCCACATCTATCACTCGTCATTTGTCACTCGTCACTTGTCACTCGTCACTTCTTCGAGTAATAGCCGGAGCGGGCGCGGACGCGTGCGTCGGGGCGTGTGGGCGTGCGGACTTTGATGGCGAGAAACTTGCCGTTGGGCGCGTCGCTCGTGGAATAGTATTGGAGCAGGTATTGCGCGCGGAGTTCGGCGGCGATGCGTCGGAAGATGTTGTCGAGTTCTTCGAGTTGTTCGGGTTTGAAGGAGGTGCCGCCGGTCGTCTCGGCGAGTTGCTGCATGCCTTCCTGCGCGCGCGTGCCGCGTGCGTTGAACTGGAGTCCGCCGCCGCTCGGGTTGATGGAATAAAAGACCGCGTCGGCGCGTTGCACTTCGCGCTGCACTTCGAGGAGCGCGCGGCGGTGCGTCTCGCGCTGGCGCGAGAGCGCGGTGGACGACAACTTCTCGCCGCGATTTGCGGCGCGCGCTTCTTCCACTTCGCCTTCCTTCACACGCGCGCTGAAGTTGTCGTCGCCGTCGGAGATAACGACGATGACGCGGCGATGGCGACCGGGCGCGTTCGCGGCGAGATAACGCGCGGAGGTGATGGTTGAATCGTAAAAGGCCGTGGGCGTGGGTTTCTGCGGCGCGGGAATCTTGAGCAGAGAGGCCGAGGCGATGTCTGCCGACGCGAGTTGTTGTTCGAGTCGCGGCGTCTCTTCGATGCGGAAGACGGCGGCGCGATCAATCGGCTTCAAGACTTGTTTGAGAAAACGCGCGGCGGCCTCCTGCTCGAACGCGAAACGCTGGCCGACGCTGCTCGACACGTCGAAGAGAATCGCGATGTCGAGCGGCACCTGATCCGCGTCGCCCACCTGCGCGATCTCCTGCGCGCGTCCCTCCTCTTCCAGACGAAAATCCGTCGCCTTCAACCCCTGCACAGGCTCGCCCCGCTCGTTCGTCACAGACACGGGCACGACCACCAGATTCGACGTGACGCGAACGATCTCGTCGTCGTCGCTGATCGCTAAAGCCTCGTCCGTCACCTTCTCGCCCTGTCGAGGCGACGGCGCGGGCGTCTGCGCGGGTGTCGGCGTCGCTTGCGGCGGGAGTTGCGGGACGCGGATCGGTTGCGCCGTGGGCGCGGGGCGCGGGTTGCCCGTCGTCTGCCCGCTCGCGCTCCGCTCGAAGGGCGGGAGGGCGGCGGCGAGCAGCGTGCCTCCGAGAGAGATCGCAAGGAGCAGGAGGAGCGTACGCAGTTTGTCGTGTGTTGAGTTCATCGAGGCCACCCTTCAATGGAAAAAGGGGAAAGGGGCAAAGGGGAAAGGGTAAGGGAAGACCAAAACAGGTTTCCTCTTCTACCTTTGCCCTTTACCCCTTCCCCCTTTCCCTGTACCTATCCCGCGTTGCCCTTGCTTACTCTTCGTCGGGCGTCGCCGCGTCGGGCTTCGCGATGCTCATGTTCGGCGCGCTCTGCATGAGACCGCGATTGACGAGCACGCTAATCTCCACGCGACGATTCTGCTTGCGCCCGTCGCGCGTCGTGTTGTCGGCGACGGCTTGTTGTTCGCCGTAGCCGAACGGCGTCACGATGCGACGCAGAGGAATGTTGTGCGTGTAGGCCAGATAGCGCACGACCGCATCGGCGCGACGCTGGCTGAGCATGCGGTTCTTCTCTTCCGAGCCGTCCGCACTCGCAAAGCCGCGCACTTCCAGAACATAGCCGCGCGCTTTCAAAGCCTGCTGCGCGATCTGGTCGAGCGTCGTCTTGGACGCGGGCGTGAGCACCGCGCTGCCGACCGCGAAGTTGACGGCGACGGTCTGCTGCGCCACGTAGTCGTCGAGCGCGCTGATGCGTTCGTTCGTCACGTTGACACCCGCGATGGCGGCGTCGGCTGATTCCTGAGCGGCCTTCGCGCCGCCGCG
>DASYMM010000341.1:0-11510 GCA_036009085.1 Pyrinomonadaceae bacterium
AAACGACCTTATTGATGAAATAAGACGGTTTAGATTTCCCGCGCGCCGCGCCTGCCGGACACAAAACCGCGCCGCCGAAGCCTGAAAGAACTTCGGCGGCGCGGTTTTGTGCTTGGCAAGGCTCCGACCTCACGGCCAGAGTCTTCGCGTTTAAGGCAACGCTTCGACGTTGACGAGGAAGCGGAAGCTGCCGTCAAGCATGACGCCGAGACGGAACTCCACGTTAATCGAGCTTTGCGGAGACAGTTGCCTGCCCAGTCTGGCGCGCAAGGTGGAATTGAGTCCGCCGCCCTCTGGTTGCGTCGGTGGAGTTTCCAGCGTCAAGCCCTCGATGGCGACATCGCCGCCGTTCGAGTCTGTCACCGTGATGTCGGTCGAACTGAGCACGCGCAAGTCGGCCTCGTTGTTCGCCCTGTTGCCCTCCGTCGTGATGTTCACGACGCGGAAGCGCAACTGGCGGACGACATCGTTCGACGTGTTGGTGAACTTGCGTCGGAGCAGGAGCGTGCCGAAGGCCGCGTTCGTCCCTGCGCCCTGTGACGTGCGAACTCTGGCGCACGCGCTGGTGGGCGAACCGGCTCCGGTGCAGCCGGGATCGATGCTCGAAGCCTTGATCACGGCGTTGCGCTGAATCTGGCTGGCCGTGTTCTCCGGCCCCGGCGCGCCGAGGATGGCCGCGTCGCTGGTCAGGCCGCCGTAAATCCCCCCGGCCACGGTGCCGACGAAGGAGAAGTCGTTTTCGTTATCGTTCGTATCCTGCGGCAAGCCCGACGTTAGTTTGCGCACATGGCTGTACTCGCCGTCAGACGTCGGATAGCCTCCGATGCCCGTGCTCTCGCGGAAGAGCGGCGGCGCGAGGCTGTGACCCGCCGCGTCGAGACGGTTTTCGAGCGTGAAGTTCGTGGGCGTGCTCGTCCTGAAGAGCGCGACGCCGGAGCCGTCCGGGATGTTGGTGGTGTAGGTGGCATCGGGCACGGCTTTGTCCGCCCCGCCATAGTCTTTGAGACTGTAGCCGCCCGCGCTGTTGTTGGCGACGAGGTAATGACCGCGCGCCGGGATGGTCGCACCGTTCTGAATGGTGGCGAGCACGGCGGGCACGCCGTTTATGTCAGGAGCGGCGAGCGTGAAGCCAGCCGAGCCGTCGAAAGCGGAGACGATGATGGGCGCGTCCGTCCTGTTGTACAACTCGATGAACTCGTCGTTTTCACCGTTTGCGCCGCGGAAGCGGAACTCGCTGATGACGAGATCGCCGACGCCGATTGCGCCGAGCGTGGGACACACCGCCGGGTCGAGATTGTTGATGACCAGATTGTCCACGAACCAACCGGCGTTGCAGGCCGGGACGCTCGCCGCGTCCGAGGTCATGCGGAAGCGTATATAGACGGGCAGGTTGGACGGGTTGTGCATGCCGCCCTGCGCGAAGGCTTCGAGCGGGATGCGTACGTGTTCGAGGAGCGTCTTCGCGCCCGTGTAGGCGCGCCGACCTTGCAGCGGCGAGCCGATGGTCACGCCTTCGAGCGTGCCGTTGAGCCTGCCGTTGTAGCCGCCCTGCACGATGAAGTTGCCGAGGTCGAAGGTGGTCACGTTGTCCGGGTAAGGCGTTGCGTCGGCCTGCACGAACGGCGCGCCGACCTTAATTTCAAGCACGCCGCCGTCGAACGCGCCTTCTGTGATAAAGAAGTGGTCGAACTCCATCACGGAGGTCGGAGTCAGGACGAGACCGCCCGCGCCGCCGACGACGGTGGAGAAATCGCTCGGGCCGCCGCCCTGCGCGCCGCAGCTGGTGTTGTTGGGGTCGGTCGGATTGAAGTCCGGCGCGAACATCATGCTGGTGACAACGCCCGTCTCCGAGCCGGTCGAAACCTGCACACCCGTCACGCGCTGGAAGCTGGCGATCTCGCCTTTCGGATCGTTGCCCGCGTCAACGAGCGGCGGCGTGAAGCGCGCGTTCGAGTCGTCTTGCCCGGCCGCGCCCTCCTCGAAGTCCTCGAAGGCGAAAGTCGGCGTGCCCGTCACGCCCGGCGAGCTTGCCGCGTTGAACTTGGCCTTGCGGTTGCCGGTGTTGTCGGTGTCAATCTTGCCTGCGTCCGTGTCGCGCGCCTGCACGATGTAGTAATAGACGCGGTTGAGTTTGCGGTTCGTGTCAACGTAGGTCAGCGCGCTCGTGGTGGCGATTTTGTTGGCCGCCGTCGGCACGAAGGACGGTTCGAGCGGCGCGTTGGGCGGTGCGGTCGGGTTCGCGGCAGACGGCCCCGGATCGGTGGCCGTCTCCGAGCGATACACGTCATAGACGATGCTCGCCGTCGGGTTGGTTGACACGGCAGGACCCCAACCGACGATGAGCAGGTTGCAAGCCTTCGGGTCGAAGACCTCGTTGACGCCGTTGAAGAGAGGCGCGGGTTTGACGACGATGCCCACGGTGATCTTGATGCTTTGCGTGAGCGCGTTGGAGACGCAGTCCATCGCGGCGTCGCGCGAGGCGCGCACCTGATAGTAGTAGGTCTTATTCAAAATGAGTCCCTGCCCGCCGTCGTTGTCGTTATAGACGGTCGGGTTGAGGGGGTCTGCGGCCACGTCGGCGATGGTGACGAAGGGGCCGTCCGCGCTTTCTGCGCGCGAGATGATGAAGCGCGCCGCGCCGAGAAGGGGCGAGATCGAGACGCTGGCCGTGTTGGCGACGGTGTTGGAGAGGACGAAGGCCGGGGCGGCGAGCGGCCCCTGCGTTTCGCAGGCCGTGACGCCTGCGGGCACGGAGAAGTCTTCGACGACCGTGCCGCCTACGCCGCCGTTTGAAGACGAAGTGGCGAGCGCGCCGACGCCGTGACTGGCAAACGCGCGCCAGATGATGGCGTGGTTTTCGCCGCCGAAGCGTTCGCGGTCGGCCAACAGGATCGAGTCGCGCGAGTCAACAAAGGTCGGGTTGCAGGGCGAGAGTTGCATGCCGCGCGTCATCAGGAGGTCGGCGAGAAATGCGCCGCGCCTGAGGGCTGTGGCGAGCGCGCCGTTGCGATTGCCGCCCGCTTGAATTTCGGCGGCGACTAAGCCGGGGCGGACGATGTGCTGCGAGGCGATGATGTTCGGGTCGGGCGGCACGGTCGGGTCTAAGCCCTGCACGTGCGTGTTGAACTCGGGGCGGTATTCAATCGGATGCTTCGTGTCAATTGATTGCACCTGACGGTCGCCGATATAGAAACTCGTGCCCCCGCCGAGACGACGCGTGCCGTCGAAGAAGATGCCGGGATAAGCGTTGCCGACCTTCTGCTTGACGATGAGCAACTCGCGCATGTCCCACAAGGTCGCCGCCCAGTACTCGCCGCCATCGTGCACCTCGAACGGAATTGCGCCGGGGTTGAGATCGGGTATGGCGAGCGGGTTGTAGCTGCGGTCGCGGCGAGAGAGTCCCGTCCCGTTCAGGGAATTATAAGACCAGCGATAGTTGGTGTAAGGAATGCGGCGGATGCCGATGTCGTATTCGCCCGTGGCGTATTCACCTTCCACGTCGTCGTCGGCCATCGAGCAGGCGAGGTAGTCGCCCCAACCTTCGCCCTGACCGCCGGACTCGCCCGCGAGGCCGTTGCCCACGCAGCCCGTGTCGCCCTTGCCGACGGCGCGGTTGTTAATGCCGTGCATGTGCTCATGCGCGACGACATCGAAGTCGAGCGAGCCGTCGGCACGGCGGAAGCCCGTCTCCGTGAACAGGTACATCTGCATGCGCGGGTGCGTGCCTTCGGCGGACGGCGACATGTTGGCGTTGTCCGTGCCGGAACCGTCCTGCACCTGCGCGATGACGCCGTCGCGCCCCGCGCCGCCCCGACCGAAGTTGTCCTGCTGGAAGTTGAAGAGGGCTTCGGTGAAGCCGAGGCTGTAGAGATAATCGTGGACGATGTTGTTGAAATAGAAGAGCGAGAGCGTGCCGGGGAAGATGTCCGGGTCGGCGGTGGCCGGGAAGGTCACGTCGCAGGGGCCGACGAGCGGCAGACAACTGCCGCCGCCGGGGCCGACATCAACCGGGTCTAGGCCGCCGAACTCGAAGCTGTTCGTGAAGTCGAAGCGCGCGGCGGTGAACTGTCGGTTCGGGTCGTAGCCGCGAATGCCGTTCGACGTTTCATCGTCGTTGGCGCGGTCGTCAGAGACGAGGACGTTATTGCCTTCCGTGTAGTTCGACTGGAAGACGGACGAGAGCGAGCGACCGTCGGGCAACACACGGGGCGCGCCCGCGAGCGTCGTCAGGGTGGCGGAGAAAGGCTGGTCGCAATCGCGCGTCGGCAGCGTGCCCGTGCAGGGGACGGGCGCGTTTTCGGGTGTGTTGCGCCGCTTGGCTTCGTCGGCCATCGTGTAGCCGTAATCCTTCGTGGTGGCGCGATTGGTGTCGCTCTCGGTGATCTCGGTTCCGCCCGTGCCGGTCGGCAGGTAGTACCAGCCGAAGGGCGAGAAGGCGTTGGGGTTGGCCGCGTCGGGCATGCCGCGCAGGACTTGACCGAAAGGCGTGTTGTAGATGAGCGCGGCGAGCGCGCCGGCGGGCGTCGAATACGCGTTTTCCGTGCGCGCACGCACGAGGTTTTCGCCGAAGCCGCGCCCGCCTGTGGTGCGATCCACGGTGGACGGCTGCGGGGCTGGCGGGATGGGTTCGTCCACGCGGTAGCCGGGGCGCGTGCCGCGCGCGGGGGCACGCCCGAAGCCGCGTCGCCCGCTCAGGCCGGTGGGCGCGGCGTCGAAGATTTTCGCCTGCGCCGTGCCCGCCGGGTTGAAACTCTCAACTAAATCTTGCACGTCCGGTCGGAACGAGGAGCGGCGACTGTCGAGCGCGCCGCCTCCCGGCGGGCCGAACGAAGGCAGCGCGGTGCGGTTGACCGACTTACCACGCTCGTTCTTGGTCACTCCCTGAAACATCGTCAGGCTGAAACGGTGCAAGACCTCGCCGGTCTGCGCGTCCACGATGTTCTCCCAGACGATGCCGGAGAACTGCGGCGTGGTCAGATTAAACTTGTAGGCGTGGCGCGCCTCCGCGCCGAGCGGGAAGACCGTTCGCGTCACGACGATGTTGTCGCTGAACAAATTGCCGCCGCTGAACTTCTGCCCGTCAACGTAGCGCGACGGAGCTTTGCCGTAGGCGGCGAGCACGCGCGTCGAGCCGAGCGTCTGGCCGTTGTAGCCCGACAATCCCATGTCGCGCGCGGCGTACTCGATGGCCGCCGCTGGCGTGATCGCCACCGTGTTCGTCACCTTCAACTGCGGAAAGCTTTCGCTGCCGACGCTAATCACGCGCCCCTCGCGGTTGACGTTAACCAGCACTTCGCCCTTATAAACCGGCACGCCGCCGACTTGCTGCTCGAAGACCAGAACGTCCGTGCCCATGTCTGGGATGTGTGAGCGGCTCTTGATCTTCAAGGCGTCGAGGTCGGCGTCGGTGAAGCGGAAGATTCCCTGCCAGCGTTTGAGGAAACCGCGCGCGACCCCTTCGGCGTCGCCCCCTGCGGGCGGCGTGAGATAACCCGCGCGGCTGAAGAGATGGCGCGGCGTGTTCGTCAAAGCGTTGTACTGCACGACGAGCGACGCGCCGCCGACCTCCGCCTGCAAGGCTTTCAGGCTGTTCGTCTGCGTCTCGGAGAGCGCACGCGCGACGGGGCTTTTCGGGACGCCGTGCACGCCGCCGCGCACGTCCTTTTCGGGTGGCCGCACGCCGCCGCTGCGCGGTGCGTTGATCCAATCCTGCCGCACGGCTTCGGCCGCGGAGCCGAACAGGCCGGGCATGACGACGGCAAGGGCGAGCAGCCCCAAAGCTACCACGAGAAAAATTCGGCGCGTGTTCATCGGTGTTTCCTCCAGAGGGTCTGTAATCCTTGATATTGTTGTCGCATCGAGGAATGCTTTCGATAAGCATGACGCGACGCCGTGTAGCTTTCCGCTCGCCACTTCCTCTCAGGAATCAGGGAACGGCGAGTGATTCGGGAAAAGTTGAAAAGTCGGAAACTTCTTCCGCAGTTGATACCGTAGCAGCCTACGCCCGCGCGCTTGAGAAAAACTTGAGTTCGAGCCGCCCGGCGGGCGCGTCAAGCGATATTTCGACTACATTCACATTGCGAACAGGTTGCGCGCGGCGTTTGCCCACGGTTATACGCGGCCTTCGCGCACAAAGTGGCCTTTACGCCCACGGCGCAAGCGACGGCGGATAAAGTTTTTCTAGAGCGAAAGTTTTGGCACGGCGGACACGGCAACCGTCGGCTACGGGCAACTGGGATTTCGTCTGGGGGAATTGACGACAACAGTTCGCGGTCGGGATTGCGGAGGGAAGGCTACGGGGGTTTGAGCCTCGCAAAACGAACTGTGATGTTTATTTGTTTACAGTGCCGGACATTAACACTGCGCCGGATTTTTCGTCAATCTAATTCTGATGCGGTGAAGGGATGAGGAATGAAGACAGTCTCACGCAAAGGCGCAAAGGCGCAAAGAAAACGACCGTCTTATCTTTGCGCCTTTGCGCCTTTGCGTCAGGCTATCTTCCCGCAAGGTCGCGGCGGACGTAGAGCGTGAGGGTGACGCCGGGACGCATCTCGTAATCTTTGACGAGCAGGTAACGCGCGCCGTGCTTAGCCAGCACTTCGGCGTTCTGCGCCTTGCTGGCGATGATCACGGCTTCGTTGGCCGTCGCGGGGACGTGGCCTAGATAGCCGACGTTCTTGTAGTTTCGCAGGTACCACGGCATCGGCCAGTATTCGGGCGCGGCCACGTTGATGGGCGTCTCAAACTTCTTCTCGTCGAGTTGCGCGATGCGTTCGACCTCGTTGATCAAATCCACGTATGAGCGTTTCGTGTGCGCATAGACGTAGATATAAGCGTCTTCGTCGTAGTGGACTAAGTTGACCTGATAAGCCTGATACGCGCAGACGGCGAGCGCGACGGCGAGCGCGACGAGGGCAGCGGCGGGGTTCGCCTTGTAGATCACGTTGACGGCGTAGCCGCCCACGAGCGCGAACGGGACGATCATGCTGAGCGCGAGCCAAGGCGTCTTGTAGTTGATCAGGGAATAGGCCGCGAGCAGCCCGAAGCCCCAGAGCGCGACGAAGAGCGCGAAGCGATTGCGGCGCACGCGCCACAGGGCGATGAGCGCGCCCACCGTAGCCAGCGCGAGGATGGGCGACTCTTCCTGCAAGAGCCACTTGACGTACATGTAAACAGGCTTGCCGTGAAACTCGCTCTTGCCCGTCTTCGTCCAGATGTCGAACGCTTTGAGCGAGTCCGCGACGCCCTTCGGGTTCGTGAAGAAAGACGAGTAGAACAAAATGTTGACGGAGAAAAAGATGCCGAGCGCGGCGACCGACAGGATCGAGACGCGACGCCAACCGCCGAGTCGTTCCACAACTCCGCTCAAGCCGGTGTTGCGCTCTGCCGTTCTTTCGCTTCCCTTCCCGCCCTGCTTGCGTCGTGCGCGCGTGCCCGCAGGCTCGCGCGCTTCAAGCCATCCTTGCCGCGCGGCGATTGAGGCGTAAGCCCACGTCAACGCCCACGCGATCAGAAGCACGCCCACAGAGATAAAGGCCGTCTCCTTCGTGGCAAACAACAGCGCGGCGGAGACGGCTCCGAGAATCAGGTAAGTTGCGCGCGCGCGTTCGTAGAGCGCGACGAGCACGACGAGCGCGATGAGACCGAAAATCACGAGGGAGCCGGGCAAGTTGAAACCGGGAGCGGCGTCGGGTTTTTTGGAGAACAGCCCGGAGAGTTGAAAGACAAACTGCGTGATGCTGAACGCATACTGCACGATGGCCGGGATGGCGACGAGTATGATGAGCAGTTCGAGCAATTTGTTCGTGGTCGAGGCTTCTCCGTGCGCGGGCCAGGCTTCGGCTCTCCCGCTCGTCTCGTACAGGCGAAGCGCGGCCACGACGAGGCCGAGCGTGAAGAAGACGAACATCATCTCGTGTATGAAGTAGCGCGAGAAGAAGACGACGCCGGGCGACAACGCGAGCAGAGCGGCGGCGGCGAGCGCGCCGACCGCGCCGATGTAACGACGCAAACAGAGCGCAAGCCACACCGTCGCCATCCCGAAGATGACCGGGACGAGACGCAACACCCACGAGTCGAGCATCTGAAAATGCTCCGCGAGGTTGGCGAGCGGCAAGGTGAAATAGTAGAGCGTCGCGCCGTGATAGTTGCTCGGGTCGTAGTTGAAGACGCCGCTGCGCATCAGGTTCATGAGGAAGAACCCGTTGACGCCTTCGTCGTGGTGCATCGGTCGGAGTTCGAGTTGATAGAGGCGCACGAGCGCGGCCAAGAGCAACACCACGGCACACGCGAGCCACCATGCGCGCGTAGAGAGTTCCCCGCCCGCGTTGTCCGTGTCGGCGGGCGTCGAAGTTGCGATGCCCGCTCCCGTCTCGTTGCCTTGCGCGGCGTTCGCCGGACGCCGCTTAGATTTACCAGCGCGTGAGTTTGTAGAGGCTGTAGCCACCTGTCTCTCCAACCTTTGTAAAGCGTCTGAAAAATTGTTCGTTGACCGCCACGGCGCTGCGTTCGAGCGGGCTGACGACCGCATACTCGACGCCGTACTTCGCGATTAAACTCTCCGCATCGGGCGCGCCCGCGTACATGCGTTTGAGTTCGGCTTCGCGCTCGTCGTACTTAATCCCCTGCGACCAGAGATGCCCTGCGTAGCCCATCAGCGCGCGGCGTCCCGTCAAATAAACCGGGTGATTATAAGTCGGCGCGTGGAGAATCAGTGAACGCGGAGCGGTCTGGGATTTGACAACTTCGGCAAACGCGACGCCCGCGCGGTCGAACTCGCGCTGCTCCGACGCTTCCGACAGGACGCGCCACACGTCGAGCGCGCCCGCCATCGTCAACACCAACAGCAACACGACCGCCGCCACGCGCGTCGCCGCGTGCAGACGCCACAGACGCGCAACGAGCAGCGCGACGAGCGGCACGGACGCGAGATACCAGTAGTAAAGAACCTTGATGTTGTCCCAAATCCAAGGCGAGATTTTGCCCGCGTTCGAGATAACGAAAAGGAGCGTGAACGGCAGGTAAAAGAGCAACAGGCGTTTCGAGACGACGGGCGCGCGACCGCGCCACAGCATCGCCACGACGAGCAGAGGGATGAACAGTCCAGTGTTTTTGAACCAGAACCACGCGGCGTTCTGTTCGCCTCTGTCCCAACCGAATTGCCACCCGAAGAACTCCCCCGGACGCGCCGCGCTCTCACGCGTCGCCCACCACATCTGCGGCGCGGCGATGATGAGCGTCACGGCGAAAAAGATGAACCACAGACGCCAGCGCGGAAACAGCAACGCCAGACATCCGCCCATCAACATCAACACGACAAAACTGTGCGCGTGCACGAGCGGCAACAATCCCGCGACGACGCCCGCGCCAATCATCCGACGCATGGACGGAGAAAGGGCAAAGGGTAACGGGAAAAGGTTAAGCTCGGGGCTAGGCGGCGCAGTCGTCGTTGACGGCCTCGTCGAACCGCGCTTCTCTTTCTTCCCCGCCTGAGCCTTTCGCTTGAGAGAAGTCTCCGCTTCGTCCTTTCCCCCTGCGCCCGTCCCGTCTTCCCCGTCTTCCTCCGCGCCCGTCGCCATCCACCATTGCGTGATGATGATGAGGGCGAGCGGCAGGCCGAGCAGCAGGCCGCGTTGCGGCACGAGCAGCGTCGTGATCGCGTTGCCCCAGCGAAACGCGCCGTTGGAAGTGATCGTGTAATCGTGCGACAGACGACCGAGCAACTCGAAGAACCCGAGGCTCGCGCCGCGCCACTCGCGCACGAACATCCACCAGCCGAGTCCCCCGCTCAGCAACGCCAGCACGGGCGTCAAGCAGGCCGCCAGATGATCGCGCGTCAACTTCAGCGCGAAGCGATACAGCAACCCGACGAGCGAGAGCGCGAGCACGAAGTTTTCCCAAAAGAGCGCGCCTTCGAGCGTCGCGCCGGCGCGCACGAACATGGCCGCCAAGAAGTCCACGCTGAACGGGTAGGTCAAACGCGCGCCCGCATACTCGGGATGCACGGGCGGGAAATTTTCTCCATAGGCGAAACCCGTGATGATGCTCAGATGAAACGGCAGGTCGCCGAGATTGTTGTCAACGCCCGTGAAAATCTCGCCGCCGCGCACGTACATCGCGCGCCCGAACACCTGCCAGAAGACGAGCGCGGAGATGACTAAGAGGATGAGCGCGCACGTCGTCGCCAATTGCGGTCGCGTCACCGCGACGCTCGCGTCGAAGCGCACGCGCTTGCGCCAATCGCTTTTCAACAACAGCGCGAGCGGCGCAGCGATGACGACGGCGGACAGCAGGAGAGACGCGGGCGCGAGCCCCAGAAATGAAGCGAAGACGAACCCGACGAGGCCGAGCGCGGCGAAGCCCGTGCACGCGCCCGCCGCGAGCCGCGCGAAGAAGTGCGCGTCCGGGTCGTACAGGTAGGTAACGAGCGCGCCGCTTGCGATAGCAACGAGCGCCAGCAGAAAAGACATAAGCGACAACGGCGCGAGGCCGCAAACGTGTGTGCGTTTGAATTGAAAAACTAAAACGGCATTGACGCACGCGATTATACGCGAACTGCGGCGCGGGTTGGCAAAGTCCACCCGCGCACGACGAAAACTTTCGACGGAAAACTTTCGGCGCGGGTGTTCGACTTGTCGCCTGATTTGGCTGACAAGCGATACGGCTTCGGCCAGCCTCGCGCGCGGAGTGGCGTCTCCGCTTTTGCCTTTCCCTGCCGCACGGTGTAAAAGAAATCATCTCGCATTCAGTCGCGTGAACAATTTCAGAGAGGTGCTTTCATGCTCCGCGCAGGTATTGTCGGGCTGCCGAACGTCGGCAAGTCCACGCTTTTCAACGCGCTCACGGCGCAGACTTCCGCGCTCGCCGCCAACTACCCGTTCGCCACCATTGACCCGAACATCGGCGTCGTCGCCGTGCCCGACGAGCGACTCGCGCCGCTTGCCGTCATCGTCAAAACGAGCACCATCGTTCCGGCGACGGTCGAGTTCGTGGACATCGCGGGGCTGGTGCGCGGTGCGTCGAAAGGCGAAGGGCTCGGCAACCAGTTTCTCGCCAACATACGCGAGACGGATGCCGTCATTCAGGTCGTGCGCTGCTTCGAGGACGACAACATCGTCCACGTCGAAGGCTCGGTCAACCCGGAGCGCGACATCGAAACCATTCAGATCGAACTCGCGCTCGCCGACCTCGCCTCCGTCGAACGCCGACGCGAACGCGCGCAGAAAACCGCCAAGAGCGGCGACAAGACCGCGCTCGCCGAAATCGCCCTGATTGACAAACTTCTGCCCGTGCTCTCCGAAGGCCAACCCGCGCGCCTCGTCCCGCTCACAGACGACGAACGCGCCACGGCGCGCACGCTTTTCCTCCTGACGATGAAGCCGACCATCTACGCCGCCAACGTTGACGAAGCTACGCTCGCCGCGCCCGACGAGAACGCGCATGTTAAAGCCGTGCGCGAGTTGGCGGAGCGCGAGGCGGCGGAGTTCGTCATCATCTGCGCGCAGATCGAG
>DASYMM010000342.1:0-5144 GCA_036009085.1 Pyrinomonadaceae bacterium
CCCGCTCTTCGACGAGTATGTCGCAGAGCAGGCAACGCCCCGTCTCGTCCATGTGCGCGCGCGACTGTTCGAGTTCCGTCTTGATGCGCGGCGGGATGAACGGGTAGGCGTAAATCTGGCCGTGCGGGTGATGAAGCGTGACGCCGATGGCCTCGCCCTTGTTCTCGAAGATGAAGATGTATTTGGCAAACTCGTGCGCGCTCAGTTCGCGGAAGCGATCCGTCCAGACTTGTACGAGTTTGTAAATCTGTTCGACCGGCTCCCCGGCGAGCGTCGCGGTGTGATGCGGCGTATAGACGAGCACTTCGCAGACGCCCTCGCCGGGACGCACGGGGTAAAGCTCTGTGGCTTCGACTTCGGGCGGCGGCGGCGCGGGTTGCAAACTCGGAAAGCGATTCTCGAAGGCGACGATGTCGTAAGTCGGTTCGGGGATTTCGGTGGGGAAGCCGCCGGGTTTCGTGGGGCAGAGCGGGCAGAAATCGGCGGGCGGCAAAAAGGTGCGCGCCTGCCGGTGCGTGGCCGTCGCCACCCATTCGCCGAGCAATGGATTCCAGCGGAGTTCAGACACGTCGCTCCTCCGTCGCTTGCGGCTCGGCGGGCGCATCTTCCACGCGCGCGGAAGATTGTTCGCCGCTCGCCGTCTCTTCGGAAACGGAAGCAGACGACATTGTCGTCGTCTCATCTTCAAACGTGTAGAAGATGAGATAGCGTCCGTCTTCGAGCGTGATCTGCCTGCGTTGCATGCTGCTCCCGTCGTTAAACTGATCTGTTGTGCCGCTGTTGTCGCGCAAATTTAAGCGCGGCGATTTTAACCGACTCCGCAAACTATTTCATTTCCAGTTTCGGCGCGAACGACTCGCTGCCCGCGTAACGAATGATCGCGTCCAAGAGGCGCGTGCTGTAAGGGTCGCGGCCATACTCTTCAAAGCGAAAGGTGGTGAGAAAAGCACGCCCGCCCCCGCCGCTACCCGCAAAGCGCGCCTGCAAGGCGAGCGCGTGGTTGTTATTCAGCCAGCCGTAAAAAATCCCTGCGTGCACGTCCGCGTAGTCCGCGCCGCCCACGCCTTCGATGACATGGCGCGGTGTGACGCGCGCGGCTTCAAAGCCGAGAATTTTCGTGAAGGCTACTTCGCCGAACGGCGCAACGTCGGTGCGCGCCCAGTTGAAATTCGTCACCCAGTTGCCGTCGAGGTCTGAGCCTGCGCGCGGCGTGATCTTGAGATTCGAGTTCGGCGGCAAAGCATCCTTCGCGTCGGCGAGAATGACTGCGCGCCCGCCGCCGCGCAAGTGTTCTCTGACAAAATCATCGAACACGGTGGCGACGAGCAACGTGCCGGGACGCTGCTTGCTGTCCGTGTTGACGCCGTAGTAACCCGTGGCCGACAGCGCGCGTTGCAGCGACGGATTAGCGTGTTTCGGATCGTGGAAATTAAGCAGGCGAGGCGCGGCGTCGCTGCCGGGCTTCGGGTAGACGAAAACGTCCGCGCTGTTCTCCGCGATGAGTTGATTATCCTTGCCGCGCACTTCGACCGTGATGCGCTCGCGGCGCGGGCGTTCGACTTCCGGCGCGGGGAAACTGTGCCGCGCCAGCGGCATGACGCTCGCACGCGGAATCCGCTTGTCAATGGTTTGACGACTCAACTCTCTTCCCGTCTCCGTGCGCCAGACGAGTTGCGCGCCTTCAAAATCGCGCGGGCTGTAATGAGACAGGAGCAGGTCGAATTTGACGGTTTCGCCGCTCGCGTAGTTCTTCTTCTCCGTGCGCGCGACGACGAGATCGGGCTGTTGCAGGCGAGCCAGTTCGGGCGCGTAGACTTTCGGGTTGCGCCACATGTCCATCAAGCCGTTCGCCTCCCAGTTGATGTCCGTAAACTCTGTGATGACGTAGCCTTGAATTGAGGCGTGGCGTCGTATCTCTTCGATCTCGTGTTTGAGCGAGACGAATTGATGCCGCTGCGTGGCTTCGGCGAGCGCGTTGTAATCCGCGAAGAGACGCGCGAACCCGAACTCCTTGAAGCGTTCCAGAACTCCGGCGGGACGCGTGACCGGGCGGTCGCCAAAGCCGCGCTCGAACCACCAAGGCAACCCGGCCGGCAACTTCGGCAAGCCCCAGTTGCCGAACTCGGACAGGACGAGCGGCTCGCGCCCGGTCGGCTCGGCGTCGCCGTGCGGGCTGAAATTCCATTTCGGGCGCGCGGCAAAATCCGCCACCCAACGGTCGAAGGCCGTGTGGTCGTCCGGGATGGAGTTGTAACGATGATTGTCTTCGATGTCGGTCTTGAGGTGAAAATTGTTGCAGCACGCGCTGTTGTCAACGATGAGACGCGCGAGCGGCGCGGTCTGCTGTTTGGCGCGGTCGAAGGCGGCGCGCAGCCACGCGCGATGCGTTGCCTCTTTGCTCAGGTCTGCGCCCCAACCTTCGTTGATGATGCTCTGGATGACGATTGAAGGATGGTTCCAGTCGCGCGCGGTCATCTCCTGAAAAATCTTTTCGCCGCGCGCGGCGGCCTGCGGCGAGAAATGGTTGAAGTCGTTCCACGAAGGCACTTCGTACCAGACGAGCATCCCGACTTCGTCCGCGACTTTCAAATAAACCGGATCGGGGACTTTGATGTGGCAGCGCAGCATGTTCAGGCCGAGCCGCTTGGCCTTCAACATCATGTCGCGCACGTAGGCTTCCGGCGGCGAAGAGTAGATCGTGTCGGGGTAGAAATCCTGATCGAGCGCGGCGATCATGTAGTACGGCTCGCCGTTCAAATAAAACTTGCCATCGCGCGCCTCGAAGGAGCGGAAGCCGAAGCGTTCGCGCACGACATCCTCTTCCGCGCCGTCGTTCAGACTCACTTCGACCGTGTACAGCGTCGGTTGCTGCGGACTCCAAAGCTGCGGCGACTTTACTTGCACGCTGAAAGTGCGAGGGGCGTCGAGCGTGATGCTTCCGCCGCCCGTCTGCGCCACGACGCTGCCACCCATGTCGCGCACCGTCACCGTGAGCGGGTTAGGATCGTGCGACGAATGCCCGGCATGTTCCACTTCGACTGCAACCCGCCCGCTGATGTCAGGCGTCACCCGCACACGCTTGATATAAAAAGCCGGTTTGAACTCAAGCGTCACGGGTTGCCAGATACCGCCCGTCTGCACGTACCAGTTCTGCTTGCCGTGTGGGATTTCGTTGTAGAGCATGCCGGGGAAACGCGCGCGGTTTTCGCGCTCGTCCATCGGCGGGTCAACGACGCGCACGACGAGTTCGTTCCGCCCCGCACGCACGGCCTCCGTCACGTCGAACACGAAAGGCGTGTAGCCGCCCTCGTGCGTGCCGACGAATTTGCCGTTGACATAGACCTCGCTGAAATAATCCACCGCGCCGAAACGGACGAGAGCGCGCCGCCCGTCCGTCAGCGATGGCACGTCGAAACTCGTGCGATACCAGCCGACGCCCATGTAGTCGCGCAAATCCGCAAACTGCGCGTTCCACGAAAGCCCGACGCGGGCATCGCGCCACCCTCCGGCGCGCGTCGCGTCGTCGGGTTTCAGCGTGCCCGCGCGGTCTGCCAGAAACTGCCAGCCCTGTTCGAGTTTAACGCTCTGCGCGCTCGTCGAGACGGCGAGCAGCAGGAGAATGAGGAGGGCTTTGACTTGAATGTATGGCGTCAGGCGATTCACCGCAGAGACGCAGAGTTGGCGCAGAGAACCGCAGAGAGTTGCATGATGTTTGAGACAACTGCTGTCTTTCATCTTAACTCTCTGCGCCCCCTCTGCGGCTTGGCTCTCCTGCGCCTCTGCGGTGAATAAACAACTTTCCATACGCTCTACTCAGATTCACTGCGACTTATCTAATCTAACTTTCCAACTCAGCGCACCGTCCCGACGTTGGGCGCACGCTTCGCGAGCGTCGAAGGGCTGCCCCATTCGACGCGCGGCCAGCCCCGGCGATAGACGAGCCGATCCAGAAGCATGATGCGGCGCACGTCGCGGTCGCCCTCGATGGCCGCCATGTTGCGCTTGCCCGTGTCAATCGCGTGATAGACGAGCCAGTCATCGCCCGCCGCGTCGCGTATGACGGAGTTGTGGCCGGGCGCGATGAAGCGCGTGTTGAGTTCGAGGACGACGCTTTGCGGTTCGCCGGTTGCGGCGGCCAACGTCTCAAACGGCCCCAGAGCCGAGCGCGAGCGCGCGACCATCACGGCGTAGTGCGCTTTGTCGCCGCAGCAATTGTCGCCGGAGAAGAAGAGATAATAGAAGCCTGCGCGATAAGTGACCCACGCGCCTTCGATGAGCCGTTGATAGTTGGCCGGGTCTTCGGCCTTGACGGGGAAGACGACTTCGCGCGCCGCGCTTCCCGGCTTGAAACTCACGCGGTCGGCGGCCAACTCCTGCACGCGAATCGGCTCGAAGCCCGAACCCCAGTAGAGCAGACGCTTGCCCGTGCGCGGATCGTCGAAGGCCATCGGGTCAATGTTGACGAAGGACGCGCCGCACTTGAGAGGCTTGCCGATGTCCGTGAAAGGCCCCTGCGGATTCTTGGCGGTGGCGACGGCGAGGCACAAGCCCGTGAGCGTGTTCGGGTCGGCGGAGTAGTACATGTAAAACGTGTCGCCGTGCTGGCTCACGTGCGGCGCCCAGAACTTCTGCGTCTGGTTCGCCCAAGCGGGCTTGACGGCGAGCGCATCGCCGAGCAATTCCCAACGGACGAGTTCGCGCGAGCGTGCGACCTGTATGTTGATGACCTTGCCCGCGACGGTGGCCTGCGTGGCGTAAGCGTAGAAGAAGCCGTCCGAGGCGCGAATGACGGTCGGGTCGGGAAAGTCTTCGTCGTGGACGGGATTCGTATAAGTCCGCGCCGCGCGACCTTGCGCCGCAAGGCTCGCGGGATTCTCCCGGCGCGTCTCCTCCTGCGCTGTGGTGACGAGCGCGCCGGAGAGCACGCAGCAGGCGACGAGCCACGCGCAGAGAATTTTCCGTTCGAGTCTGATGTTGTCTCTCAAAGTGTGCTTCATCTTCCGGCGCGCTTACTTCGCCGTCACCACGCGCACGGAGTCCCAGTGATTTTCCGAACTGCTCCAACCGTAGAGCATGACGCGGAAGGAGCGCGGCATGTTCTTGATGGTCTTCTTCAAGCCTTCCTGACCGTTGAGCATGAAGAG
>DASYMM010000343.1:0-12146 GCA_036009085.1 Pyrinomonadaceae bacterium
CACCCCGCCGAAATGTTTTGCCCTAAACGTCCATATCTTAATTGAGAGTATGTGCCCGAAGCCTCGAACGAATTAGGCCGTTGATTGTTCAGGCCGCGAATTTACCCGCTACTGGCTCACACTCTTCGCCGCGCCGTGTGCTGGCCCGGCGATGACGTGCAAGCAATCTCAACCCGTGGCTGCGCCTCGCAACAACGGGCAGACGCTCGCTTCCGGTAGATTTCAAGCACGCCCGGATACCAACCCTTAAAACACGAAAAGGAAAAACAGATGCCTACACCTACACCGTTTGCCAGGAAAGTCGCGACCACGGCGGAAGAACAGCACGCGAAATTTCAGTTTATCACCGAGGGCGACCCGGTTCTCTGCAAGCAGATCGCCAAGTGGACAAAAGACATCGGCTTCCCATTCAGCAGTTGTACGAAAGTGCCCTGGTCTGCCGTTTTCATCTCATGGTGCGTCAAACAGGCGGGAGCGACCAAAGCGGAGTTCGAGTTTGCGATGGCACATGCGCGTTTCGTCCACACCGCGATTCAAAACGCGGCCAAGGGGACAGGCGTTTTTCAGGGCTTCGACATCAGCGTCCAACCGCCGGCCGTCGGCGACATTATTCAGAACAACCGTGGCGGCACTAAACATAACTTTGCCTTCGCGAGCAAAAACAAGGGCTATAACTCTCACTCGGTTATCGTCATCGAAGTGGGAGAAGATACAACCGGGCGTTTTGCGTTCTGCGTCGGCGGTAACGAAAGCGACTCCGTCCGCCGGACGGTGGTGCGGCTGGACTCGAAAGGCTTCATCAAGCAGCGTCCTGACAATCCGTTTATCTGCATCGTCAAAAATTTGAAGTAGCGACGGCGGCCAGCGCATTTATCGCTTTCGCCTCTGTGCGCCGTCTATGCCGCTACTTCTGCTGCCCGAGCGCGACGGCGCGTTGGAAGGCGGCATAGACGGCTTTGGAGAGCACTGTGCGGAGGCCGCCCTTTTCCATCTGGTAGATCGCTTCGGCGGAAGTGCCGCCGGGCGACGTGACCATGTTGCGGAGTTCCGCCGGGTGCTTGTGCGATTCCATCGCGAAGCGCACGGAGCCGAGCATCGTCTGCAAGACGAGTTCGCGCGCCACCTCGCGCGAGAAGCCCATGTGGACGCCCGCGTCCACCAGCGACTCCATGACGAGGAAGATGTACGTGGGGCCGGTCGCGCTCAAGGCCGTCGCCATGTCAATCTGCCGCTCCTCGGCGACGCGCATCTCGCGCCCCAATGCGCCGAGCATCGCCGCCACCTGTCGCTCGCGCGTCTCGTCCACCTGCGCGGTCGCCGTCCAGACGGTCATCCCTTCGCCAACCTGCGCGGGCGTGTTCGGCATCGCGCGCACGATGGCCGGGTGCAAGAGCGCGCCCGCCATCGTCTCGATGCGCGCCCCGGCCACGATGGACACGACGAGATCGTCCGCGTGCAGCGAGTCTTTCAACTCATTCAACACCCCGCCGAGCTTCTGCGGTTTGACCGCGAGAATAATGATCGCCCCGGACGCCTGCGCGCTCGCAGCCGCATCGACGCCGCTCGCGCTCCCGTCGTGCGCCACCGCCTCTCGATTATCTTCGACCACGCGGATGCCGTACTTCGCTTCGAGTTCGGCGCGACGCGCGGCACGCGGATGGCTGCCGGAGACCTGCGCGGGCGCGACGAGTTTGCGCGCCAACAAACCCGCGATCATTGATTCGGCCATCACGCCGACCCCCACAAACACGAGCCGCACGCCGCCGAGCGGATTCTCAATATCATTCTTCTCAAATTCAACGGTCGCAGGTGAGTTGGTCATACGTAGAAAAGTAGCGCAAACGACGAACAGATTCAAAGCTCGCAGCTTGCGCGTCGGGCAAAACGTCCTTCGTCTATTTACGATTTACGCTCCACGCTTTACGATTGAGCCATGACGATTGACGAGCAACTCGATTACCTGCGCAAAGGCACGGTCGAGATCATCCGCGAAGACGACCTGCGCGCGAAGTTGGAGCGCAGCGCGCGGACGGGCATGCCCCTGCGCGTCAAACTCGGTGCCGACCCGACCGCGCCCGACATACATCTCGGCCACACCGTCGTCATACGCAAACTGCGCGCGTTTCAGGAACTCGGCCACACGGTCATTTTCCTTATCGGCGACTTCACCGGACTCATCGGCGACCCTTCCGGCAAGAACACCACGCGCCCCCAACTCACGCGCGCAGAGATCGACGCGAACGCCGAAACCTACAAAGCGCAAATCTTCAAGCTGCTCGCTCCCGACAAGACCGAGATTCGCTTCAACTCCGAGTGGATGGATAAGATCGGCGCGGACGGGTTCGTCCGCCTCGCCTCGCACGTCACCGTCAAACAGATTCTCGAACGCGACGATTTCGCCAAGCGACTTGCAGACGAACGCCCCATCTCACTCCACGAACTCCTCTACCCGCTCACGCAAGCCTACGATTCGGTCGCGCTTCAAGCGGACGTAGAACTCGGCGGCACGGATCAAAAGTTCAACCTGCTGATAGGTCGAAACCTCCAACGCGAGTACGCGCAAGAGGCGCAAGTCTGCATCATCATGCCGCTCCTCGAAGGCACGGACGGCATCCAGAAGATGTCCAAATCGCTCGGCAACTACATCGGCATCAACGAACCGCCGCAAGAGATGTTCGGCAAAGTCATGTCCATCTCCGACGATTTGATGTGGCGTTACTACGAACTCCTGACCGACCTGCGCCGGGACGAGATCGACGGCTTGCGCGCCGACGCCGACGCGGGACGACGCAACCCGCGCGACCTGAAAGTCGAACTCGCCAAACGCATCATCACAGACTTTCATTCCGCCTCGGACGCGCAACTTGCCGAAGACGAATTCAACCGCATCTTCAAACGCAAGGAAGCGCCCGACGAGATCGAGGAGCGCACGCTCGCGGCAAGCGTGTGGAAGCTTCCCCGCCTGCTCGTCGAAACCGCGCTCGCCCCTTCAATGGGCGAAGCACGCAGGTTGATCGAGCAGGGCGGCATCCGCGTTGACGGGAAACGCCGCACCGAAGATGAAATCAAATTGGAGACAGGACAAGCCATCCTGCTCCAAGTCGGCAAGCGTCGCTTCCTGCGCGTGCGCGGAGTATAAAAACAACGTGGAGACGGTAGTGAGTCAGAATAGCAGCGTCTTTAACTTGTCACCTGTCACTCGTCACTTGTCACTGTCTTAAAAATGTCTGCAACCGTAGCTAACGAAGAAACGCTTGTGATCGAGACGCCGGAGCGCGTGCCGTTGCATTTTGCGCTGGCGTCTATCGGCAACAGGTTTTTGGCGTGTGCGGTTGATCACGGGTTGCAGGTGTTTGCGATTCTGCTGGTCGCGCTGGTGTTTTTGTGGACGGGGTATTTGTCGAATTTGGGGGATCGTTTGTCGCAAGCGCCGAAGTGGGTGCTGGCGGCGTTGATCATTTTGGTGTTCGGGTTGTGGTCGGGCTACTTCGTGCTCTTCGAGTGGTTGTGGAACGGGCAGACGCCGGGCAAGAGCATGTTGAAGTTGCGCGTTATACGCGAAGACGGGCGACCCGTCACGGTCTGGGAAGCGGCGGCGCGAAATCTCCTGCGCCTCTTCGATATGATGCCGTTTCCGTTTTATTCAATCGGGTTGGTGTCGGTCTTCATGAGCAGCCGCGACCAGCGCATCGGCGATCTCGTGGCGGGCACGGTCGTCGTGCGCGAGCGCGAGGCGCAGGCTCCGACGTTTGACGAAGTCTTCGCCGCGCCGACGAGCGACGTGGCCTTGCGTCGTTCGTTCAAACCCGTCCTGTTCACGGGCGACACGCGCGCGCTCGGCCAGCGCGAGATCGAAGTGGTCGAGACATTCCTCAGGCGGCGTTGGGAACTGTCGGACGCGACGCGGCAATGGATGGCTTGGCGCGTGGCGACGCCGATTCTTTACAAACTCAAACCCGACTTCGACCGCGAGACCTTTACCTACGAAGGCTTCCTCGAAGAACTCCTCCACCGCTATCGCGCCGCGCACCGCTTCATTGACTAGCTCAAGCAAAAACGGGAAAGGCGAAACCACGAAACAACACGAAGACACAATAAATTCGTTTCATGTGTCTTCGTGTTGTTTCGTGGTTTCGCCTCTTCTTAAGCTTTTGTGCGTTGTGTTCTGTTGAAGAGAGTTAATTCTTCTCCCACTCGATGGGGAACATCGCGCCCGCCCGCGCCGACTCAACCTTCACGCCGAGCACATCGAAGGCGCGCGCGAGCACCGGGTCGCGGTTGTTCGCCATGTCTTCCGCAGAGGGTTTGAGCAACTCCTCCGGCGTCACGCCGACGTGTTCGAGGCTCTTGCCGTCGGACATGATGAAGTCTGCGTTGGTGATGCTCGCGCCGTAGTTGATGACGGTGCTGTCGCCCATCTCCTGCGAGTAGTATTTGGACTGCATCACCGCGCCCGCCGATTGATCGCCGATCACCACGCCGCGCTTTTCCAACTGCACGAGGCGCGCGAACAACTCCGAACAGGAAGCCGAACCGCTATCAACGAGCACAACCAGTTTGCCTGTGAAAGGCGCGCCGCGTTTCTTGCCGACGACGGGCTTCATCTCTTTACGACCCTTCAAGTCTGCGATCTTCACGTCGCGGTCGAAGAAGTAGCTGGCGAGGCGTTCCAGCGTCACGACGTAGCCGCCGGGGTTGCCGCGCAAATCGAGTATGAGCGCGCTGTTCCCCTTGACGTGGTCGTTCATGATGCTGTCAACCTGCTCCGGCTCGAAACTGAAACTCGGCATCTTCCAGACGGTCACGCCGCCGAGTTTCTGGAAACGATGACGCATCACGCCCGACTCCAACTGGCGTAGATAATCGTTAATATCGAGATCGGAGCCGCCGCTTAAGTCGAGCACGCGCTTGCCCTGTTTCACCTTCGCGGCGATGTCGAGTTGCTTCGGCTGCTGGCCGGGGCTTTGCACGACGAGGCGCATGCCCGGTCGCGGGCTGAGGCCGTAGTAGTAGTAGTTCATCTTCCAGAGTTCTTTGCGGTTCGGTTTGAAGCCGTCCACGGAAAGAATCAGGTCGCCCGGTTTGAGACCTTTGGCCGCGGCGTCGCTGCCCGGCTTGACCGCCACCACGTAACACTCGTTGCCGATGGCCTGCGAACGCCAACCGTACTCCACCGTCACGGCGCGTGAAGGCGGACTGAAAGTGGTGTGCGAATCGTTGAGATCGAGGAACGCCTGCGCGATGATGCCGAAGGCTTGATTGAGCGTGGTGGCTTGCTTGATCTTTTCGTCGGCGAGTTTGAAGCGTGCCTCCACGTCCATGCCGTGAAAATTGGGGTCGTAATAATTTTTCTTGAGTTCGTCTTTGAGTACGCCGAGCATGCGCTGTGCGCGCCCGCGCTCGAAGCTGTCGAGCTGCTGCGCGCCGAGTGGCCGGGGCACGAGCGACACGAAGAGCAGGCTCAGGGCGACGGCAAACACGGCTCTTCTGCGCGCACGCGCCGCGAGCGATAAGGCAATCTTTCTACTATGCTTCACGAGGGTTTTGACTCCTTAATTAAAAACTTTTGCGGTTTGGGTCGAGGATGAACTTTGCGAGGACAGCCACGCGTAGCGGCCTCTAAACGGAACGGTAATATTGCCACAGGCGTATTTTATTTGGCAATCGCTCGCGGCGCGCGTGCGGGCAGGCCATTTCGGCCGCGCAATGAGATGCGGCGAGATGCGGCGCAGGTGCGACAAGCAGCCTCGCGACGCTCGTTTTCATCTAATTTTTGCGATTCGGCGACTTGTAAGAGTTGCGTGGATTCGAGGGGTTTGACGCGCAGTTTATGCGTCTGTTACTTTCGTATGTTTGGTCGGTCAGTTGGATTTTCAACCATCAAGAGGAAGTGTGAACATCATGGCTCAAGGCATCTACATTGTAGGCGGCAAGCGCACGCCGATGACACAGTACGTCGGCGCGTTGAAGGACGTGAAGGCGATTGACCTCGCAGCCGCAGCGGCGCGCGGCGCGTTTGATTCGACCGGCGTGGCGGCGGAAGAGATCGATCACACGATCATCGGCAACGCCTTGCAGACTTCGGGCGATGCGATCTACGGCGCACGCCACGTCGCTTTGAAAGCGGGCGTGCCGGTTGATCGTCCCGCGCTCACGGTCAACCGCCTGTGCGGCAGCGGCATTCAATCAATCGTTTCGGGCGCGCACATGATCCTGCTCGGCGAAGCGCAGACCGCGCTCGTCGGCGGCATGGAATCCATGTCGCAAGCCCCGCACGTGATCTACGGCGCGCGCTCCGGCTTCCCGCTCGGACAGGGCAAACTCGAAGACAGCCTGATGGTCGCCCTGCTCGACACCTACTGCAACACGACGATGGCGGGCACGGCGGAAAACCTCGCGCGCCGCTACGAAATCTCGCGCGAGGATCAAGACAAGTACGCGCTGCGCTCGCAGCAGGAAGCGAAACGCGCGCAGGACGCAGGCATTTTTGCGGAAGAGATCACGCCCGTCGAAGTGAAGACGCGAAAGGGCGTCAAAGTCGTTGACACGGACGATCACCTGCGCCCGGAGACGACGCTCGAAGTGCTATCGAAATTGCCGACGGCGTTCAGCAAAGACGGCTTTGTGACCGCCGGAAACGCTTCCGGCATCGTTGACGGCGCGGCGGCTCTCGTCATCGCGGGCGAAGAGTTTGTGAAGGCGCGAAAGGTGCAGCCGCTCGGTCGCATCGTGGCGTGGGCTTACGCGGGCGTCGAGCCGGACGTGATGGGCATCGGCCCCGTGCCCGCCGTGCGTAAAGTGTTGGAGAAAGCGGGACTCAAACTCGCGGACATTGACTTGGTCGAAGTCAACGAAGCGTTCGCAGGCCAATACCTCGCCGTGGAAAAAGAACTCGGGCTCGACCGCTCGCGCACGAACGTCAACGGCGGCGCAATCGCGCTCGGCCACCCGCTCGGCGCATCCGGCACGCGCCTCGTGCTCACGTCGCTCCTCGAACTGCGACGCCGTGGCGGTCGCTACGCGCTCTCCACCGCCTGCATCGGCGGCGGCCAGGGCATCGCGATCATCGTCGAAAGACAGTAAGACAGTGACGAGTGACGAGTGACAAGTGACGAGTTGCAGACAAGTTTAAAGACAGGTTTTCTTCTGCCTTAACTCGTCACTTGTCGCTCGTCACTGTTTTATTCACTGTTTTTCCATGCGAACGCCCCGCGCAAGCTCTCTCCTCAAAAAGCTTGGCGGGGCGTCCGACGTTTGCGCCAACAGTTTTCCCCCCTCTGGCGCAAATCTCGGTTCGGCGAAACTTAACCGGCGTCGATGAATTTTGAACAAACCCGTCACCGCCTGCCCTGCTCTATTTCAATCCTTGTGCCACGCACGCTCAACAGACGCCGGGCGTCGAAAAGCACGCTAAATGCAGGAATTTCGACGCACAGAAAGTTCGCCACGCGCCCGCGTGCAGATGCCGACCCGGCGATACTTGCTACGCACTTATTCGGCCGCCGGAGCAAGTTCGCCAATTAACGCTTGCAAACATACGCACTTCAAGGCAAGTGCGAACGAAGTAGCCGGTGCGAACAAAGTTAGCGGCCTAAACAGTGGAATTTTTTGTGGAGTTGGCGAGCGCGTCTAAATAAAGCGGGGCGCGAGAGGGTGTGGCTGTCGGTCTTTCAAAGGCTCGGCGCGCGGTTGGAAATGCGGTCTATTCCGGCGTGTGCGACAAACAATTTATCTCTTTGGCGCGTAATAATTCTGACGGCGCGGGAGGGGCGGGCGAGGGCGGGAAGTTTGGGCTTGCCGCCGCGCTCGATTTGTAGTATTTAACATCCCGTTTGTTTTGCCGTAAGGCTCGCGTAAACGCCTCGCCTTATGCTATAAACTTGCTTTCAAGCAACGCAGTCTTATCTCTACCTACGCAAGGTTATATCGCTAACAATTTTGGACACGGAAGTTGCCCCCCGAAGGTCTGCCCTGTGTCCGCGCTCAGCCCAACAATCGAAATTAGAAAAGGACGAAATATGTCGAAACCATTCCTGCACCGCTCAGCCTGTGCGCTGATGCTCCTGCTCCTTTGCTGTGCGCTCGGTGTGAGCACTGCCTCGGCGCAATCGGAATCCAGTTCCGGGCAGATTGCCGGAGCCATCACAGACTCTACCGGAGCCGCCGTCCCGAATGCGACGGTCACAGTTACGAACAAAGAAACAGGTCTTACACGCACGGCGACGAGCAGTGATGAAGGTCTCTACACAATCGTCCTTCTGCCGTCGGGAACTTATACGATCTCTGCTCAAGCCGGCAGCTTCGCGGAGACGAAACTCGAAAACGTGGTCGTCCAAGTCGGGCGCGTGGCCGACGGCAACATCACGCTCGGCGTGAGCGGCGTGCAAGAAACCGTCACCGTCTCGGCGGAAGCGATTCAAGTCACACGCAACGAATCCGACGCGGTCGTCAACGAGACGGCGATCACCAACTTGCCGATCAACGGTCGTCGCTTTCAGGACTTCGTGACGCTGACGCCGACTGCGCAGGTTGACCCGCAGCGCGGCCAGATTTCGCTCTCCGGCCAGAAGGGCATCAACTCGAACATCAACGTGGACGGCGTGGACTACAACCAGCCCTTCTTCGGCGGCATCCGCGGCGGCGAACGCTCCAACCTCGCCTTCACCATTCCGCAGGAAGCCATCAGAGAATTTCAGGTGGTCGCTTCCGGCTACTCGGCTGAGTTCGGACGCTCCACGGGCGGCATCGTCAACGCCGTCACCAAGTCCGGCGACAACGATCTCCACGGCTCGGCCTTCTACCTCGTTCGCCCGCAGCGATTCGCGCGCGGCAATGAATTCACCGAAGCCTTGCAGGAACAGATCAGCACGCGCGCCGCTGGCGTTGATGCGACGCTCGCTCCCACGCAGCACCAGTTCGGCGGCTCCTTCGGCGGCCCGATCAAGCAGAACAAACTCTTCTACTTCTTCGCCTACGAGCAGCAGAAATTCAACGCGCCGCGCCAGATCGTCTTCGGCATCCCCAGCACCTTCACCACCGCGGTCGCAGCCGAGCAGACAAACCTCGACTTCTTCCGCAACCAGCAGGTCGGTTATGAACTGACCAACGATGCTTTTGCCGGACTCGGACGCGTTGACTGGAACATCAACAACTCGAACCGCTTCAACATTCGTTTCAGCGCGAGCAAGAACGAAGCGCAAAACGCCGTCTCCAGAGGCGAGACTTCGCTCGACCCGACGACGACGCAAGCCCTGACCACCAACGGCACCGAGAAGAATAAGACGCGCATCGGCGTTTCGCAGCTTGTCAGCACTTTAGGCGCAAGCACGGTTAACGAACTGCGTTTGCAGTACGCACGCGAAGACCGCCCGCGTCTCTCCAATTCCGAGGTGCCGCAGATTCTCACGAGCTTTGCGACCATCGGCGCGACCGCCTTTCTGCCGACCACGCAATTCGACACGCGCTACCAGTTGGCCGACAGCCTGACGCACATCGCCGGCAACCACAACATCAAAGTCGGCGGCGAGTTCAGCCGACTCTTCGCCAATCAGGTTTTCGCCTTCAATAACTTCGGCCAGTACGTTCTCTCGCAAGGCACTTCTAACGCGCAGATCGCGAGCACGCTCGCCGGTCTGTCAAACGTCCCTTCGGGCGCGTTCCTCGGACGCTTCGACTTGCCCCTCGGCACCGGCACGCTTCGCTACCTGCGACAGATCGGTAACTCGGAAGCCGAGTTCACAGCCAAAGAGTTGGCCTTCTTCGGTCAGGACTCTTGGCGTCTTTCGCAAAAGCTCACCATTAACTACGGACTGCGCGTGGAGCAGCAGTACAACCCGGAGGCCGACACCTCCAACACGCAGATCGCCGATGTCGTGCGCAACACGCGCTTCCCGATTCGCGGAACGGGCTACGAGCCCACGATTCCCGATAGCGGCTGGCAGTTCGGGCCGCGCGTCGGCTTCGCTTGGGACCCCGAAGGTCAGGGCAAGATGGTGATTCGCGGTTTCGCCGGTTACTACTATGCGCGCACGCCGCTCATCGTTTTGGCCGACAGCACCAACAACTACCGCAGCACGCCTGCCAACGTCAGCACCCAACTGCCTTTCACCGGATTTAATCAGGCCAACTTCAACACGTTTTTGGGCACCCCGGCGGGCGCGCAGTATATCGCGATCACCGGCTGTAACCTGACGGGCACGGCGGCTCAGCGCGCGTTCTGCACGCCGAACACGCTCTTCCGCCAGTTCGCGATTGCAGGCGTTAACCTGAACAGCGCGCCGCTCGACAATCTACCAATCCTGACTCCGGCGCAGATTTCGAGCATCGCCAGCGGTCTGGGGTTAAGCCCGAACCCGTTCGTCGGGGCGACCGTTACGGGACACAGCGAGGACTTCAAGAATCCGCGTTCGTTCCAGTTCGGCTTTGCGTTCGAGCGCGAAGTTGCCAAGAACTTCACCGTCGGCATTGACTACGCACACGTCAAGACCGACCGCATCCAACGCAACCGCGATTTGAACCTGCCCGCACCGCTCACCGCGCAGGAGTATGTGAACTTCCTGCAAGCCAATAACACCGTGGCGAACTTCAACACGCTCGTCAGCAACGGTTCGATTGCACAAATTTTGCAGTCGCAGCGAACTTACATCGCCACCAGCACGCCCGCCGGGTTGACCTTCCCGACCGGCGCCGTCTCCACCCGCCCGCGTCCGACGCAGGCGCAAGGGCTGCTCGCGCTCGGCTCGGTTCAAGTCCGCGAGTCAACGGCGAAGTCTTTGTATCGCGCCTTAACCTTCCGCTCGCGTTGGAATCATCGCCGGGCACAGGTCAACGCCTACTACACCTTCTCACGCTCGCTCGGCGACGACGACAACGAGCGTGACGCGGGCGGCGTCGCCTTCGCCGATCCTTACGACCTGACGCGCGAATACGGTCCCTCGCGTCTCGACCGCCAGCATCAATTCGTGGCGAATCCGGTCTTCTTCATCCCGCACGGCTTCGAGGTCGCGAGCGCGATTCGCTTGCGCTCCGGCAACCCGATCAACGCCACGGCGGGCGCGGACTTGAACGGCGACGGCGTCAACAACGACCGCCCGTTGCTCGTCCCCGGTCTGACCTACCGGCGCAACGATTTCCGCAACCGCAGTATTTTCGACATTGACCTGCGTGTGCAAAAGGGTTTCTCCTTTAACGAAACCCGTCGTCTGGTCTTCTCCACGGAGTTCTTCAACCTGCTCAACCGCCCCAACATTATCTTCCCGTCTCCGAACACGGCCACGTCTTCGGGTGCGAGCGGACAATTTTGTGCGACGGCGAGCCAACTGTGCGGCTTAACCGGCTCCACCCCGAGCACGACCTTCCTGCGCGTGCGGGACAACAACGGGGACATTCTGGTGAATAACGTCAACCCCGGAAGCCCTGTGTTCCAGATGCAAGTCGGCGTGCGCTTCCAGTTCTAACGCGAACGCCAGAGAGCCAATCACTAACCAAAAAGAGGACGCGTCCACTCAGGACGCGTCCTCTTTTTTGTCCGAAGACCACGCGTGCCACCCGCGCACTGTACGAAAACGGACAACGAACAGTCGCGTTCTTCGTCCGCCCACAACCTGCACGCCGCCGCGCTCTCTTAGCGCAAGCCGCTCTCCCACAGAGCCTTTCACGCCTTCGTGGTTATAGACAGCCGCCCGCCGGGGCTACTGGCACAGTCGTTGCCGCTAACTCTTCCGAGATTAAAGCGGAAAAATCTTCGCTTTGCACCACACGTCAAGCGTGTGCACCAATTTTTGAGGAGGGCGAGACAGCATTATGGGTTTACTAAACAACGATGAGATCGAAGGAAAACTTGATCAAGCCAAAGGCGCGGTGAAAGACAAGGTAGGCGAAGTCACTGGCGACCGCGACCTCGAAGCCGAAGGCGAGGCCGACCGTGCCTCCGGCAACATTCAAGAAGGCTTCGGCACCGCCCGCCGCAAAGTCGGCGAAGCCATCGAAGACATCGGCGACAAAATCAGCCACTAATACTAAATAAGTGACGAGTGACAGGTGACAAGTTAAAGACAAGTAACTCGTGAATCGTCAAGCGTCAATAGATTCAAAAGCCGTGGATCGTGAATCGTAAATAGAGAAAAGCAGTCTTCTTCTATTTACGA
>DASYMM010000344.1:0-6887 GCA_036009085.1 Pyrinomonadaceae bacterium
GACGTGTACGCGCGCCGCGCACTCTTCCCGTCGAACTTCACGCAGCGACCGGAGTTCCGCACAGCCTACGACGCGCTCTCGCCCACGAACTTTGTTAACGCGCTGCTCGACCGCTACAGCCTCGCGTCAATCACGACGCCCGACCCGCAGAACCCCGAAGGCGGTATGAAAGTGTCTCTGAGCCGCACGGACTTAATCGCACGCCTCGGCGCGCAGGGTGCGTCGAATTTCACGCGCGCGCAGGTGTTGCGTGCGATAGTCGAATCGGACGAGGTGCGTGCGGCCGAGTTCACGCGTGCCTACGTGGCGATGCAGTATTACGGCTACTTGCGCCGCACGCCGGAAACGGGCGGCTTCAACGCTTGGCTCGACTACCTCAACACGCACCCGACGGACGCGCGCACGATGGTCAACGGCTTCGTCAACTCCGGCGAGTACCGCGCAAGGTTCGGGCTGTAGTTGTTCTTAAATTTAGCTGACCACAAAAGCATTGGCCGCCGTTTCTGAGTTGGAACCGGCGGCCAATCTGTTTCTTGAAGGAATTTGCTGCGAGCAGTTTCGTCGCGTTTAGAAACTGCGGTCGTGGACGTTGACTTTGGAGACGGAGAAGACGACGCGCATGGTTTGCGGGCGACGGTCGCGATAAGCGGGGACGAAGGCTGGCGTGCGGCGCAGAGCCTCCTGCACTTCGTCGAGCATCTGCGGGTTGCGCGGCGCTTGCACCACGCCCGCGAGCGATGCGCTGCCGTTGCTGAACACGTCTGCGTAGATCACCATATCGTCCGCGTCGTCGTCGCCGTCGCCGCCGCTCGAAGGCGTGCGGATGAGGGCGGCGAGCGCGCCGTTCGGGTTGATCGTCGGGACGGGCTGCGTCACGTCGTAGCCGCCGCCCTCAAACAGTGACCTGTCGAGCGCGTCTTCTTCGGCGGCTTGCCGCGCGGCAATCGCCAGTTCTCTGAGCACGCGAAACTGCGGGCGTAGCGCGTTGACCAGCCCGACGAACAAAATCAGCGAAGCCAGCGCGCCGACCGTGTAGGGCATGAGTCGCGGTTCGAGCCAGCGCATGAAGCGCACGTGGAGAGAGCCTGTCGGCTGCTGCCTGCGCGCGGCGCGTTCGATCTGGAGCAGTTCGTTGATGGAAGCGGCGAGGTTGGGAGGCGCAACCGGGCGTTTGAGATTGGCGAGCGAGCGCACGATGGAACGCGCGTGCGACAGTTCCAGACGACAGACGGGACAGACTTCGAGGTGCGCGTCCACGCTCGCGCGCGAGGCACGCGCCAGCAGGCCGTCCAGATACGGCGAAAAACTCTTCTGTGTCTCCTCGCAAGTCATAATTTTAGAGGTCAGAGGCTAGAGGTTAGAGGTTAGTGAAGACAGTTTCTAAAACTGATCTCTAACCTCTAGCCTCTGACCTCTGTTCCCGAATGGCTGGCCGACCCCGGCTTGCTCCCTCGCTCAAGGAAGCAACGCCTGCGGATTATTATTTCCCACGCCCGCTCGGCGCACGGCAGCAGTTGGCGCGCGGTCTGAATAAAACGGGTGTTGCTGGCCGCGTCTTAAAGAAACCTCACGCACACTTGCCGCCCTCCGCTCTGCAAGCGACGAAACTCGATCCTTCGTCGCTTCCCGACCCATTGGCACCTCTTTGGATGATGGATAAGCCGGGGCAGGGCAGCCATTCGGATGTCAAAGAAGCTGTCAGCTATCAGCCATTAGCTTTCAGCCAAACCAAATTTCAAAGCTCTAACCTGTCAATTATCGCTACCGCCCTTTGCTGTAGCTGACGGCTGACGGCTGATAGCTGACATCTCCTCACAATGCTCCTTCCAGTTTGCGCCGCAGTTCGGTGCGGCCGCGCGAGAGTCTGGACTTGACTGTGCCGACGCTGATCTCAAGCGCGGCGGCGACTTCTTCGTAGCTCAAGCCTTCCACGTCGCGCAGGACGACGGCTTCGCGATAAGGGCGTGCGAGGGTGCGAACGGCGGCGAGTAAAATCTTTTCGCGTTCGTGCGCGAGCGTGCGCTCTTCCGGGTCGTCGGCGTGTTCGTCTGCGAGGCGCGTGGCGAGCGAGAGTTCGTGCGTCTCGTCCGTGGCGTCGAGCGAGACGGTCGCGCTGCGCCTTCTGCGTCGCCACCAACGCCAGCGGTTGCGCGCCTGATTGACGGCGATGCGGTAGAGCCACGTGCGTAAATCCGCGTCGCCACGAAAGTGCGCGATGCTGCGAAAGGCTTGCAGGAAAGTCTCCTGCGTCAAATCTCGCGCTTCTTCCGGGTCTTCCGTCAGGCGATAGAGCAGGGCGTAAATATCCGCGGAGCGTTCGTTGACGAGATGATCGAAGGCCGCCGCTTCGCCCGCGCGTAATCTTTCAATGAACTGTAGTTCCGCGCTCGGACGCGCCTCCGCCGAGTCCGCCGCGACGGCGGGATGCTCCATTTCGGCTTGCCCGCGGAGGGCGATTGGCTCTCCGAAGCTCACAAACGTCCTCCAGCGTGAACCGGCGACACATGCATCGTCCGCTCGCCGTGCACTCGGCAGATTAGACACCGCCCCCCGGCAGCTTGTTCCCAAAAAATTTTAAAGGTTTTTGCACGCCCCATAAGTCGCCCGTTAAGTCGCTCTGGCGGGATGGGCGCGAAGCGTAGCACGCGCCCCCTCCACGGTCAATAAAGTCTTTCACTGCTAAGATGTTGAGCCGCCCGAACGGTTGCTTGACAACCCCGCACGGCGGTCGTTAGAGTGAATCGTTTCGCCCTAACTACTGAATTTAGAACGCGCGCACCTGCGCGATATTGCAAGAGAAAAAACGTGGCTCCATCCAAGAAAAAACATGCGCGCGAAGTCCGGCGCGATAAGTTTCGCGAAAAGACACTGGCACAATTTGATCGCGTGGGCGACCGCCTCGAAGGCAAAGGCCGCACGCTCCTCTACGCGCTCGCCGCCGTCGTCGGGCTGGCTCTGCTGGCGGGCGTCTACTCATGGTGGAACGGGCGCAAGGCCGAAGAGGCCACGCGCGCACTCGGTCGCGTCACGGAGATCGTGAACGCCACGGTCTCGCCCTCGCCAGTCCCGAACGCGCCCGGCTTGAGTTTTACGAGCGAGAAGGAACGCGCGCAGCGTGTGGTTGAGGAAGCGCAGAAGGTCGAACAAAAATACGGCGACCCTTACAAGTCGCTCGCGCACTACTTTCGCGCGGCGAATTTGTTGACGGTTGATCGCAGCAAAGGCGTGAGCGAACTCGAAGCGTTGACGAAGAACGGCGACGCGGAGGTGTCGGCACGCGCGAAGTTTGCGCTGGCGCAGGCGAGGGAAGCCGACGCTCAGTATGATCAGGCGGCCGCGCTCTACAACGAACTCGCGCGCGCGCAAAATCCCGCCGTGCCCGCCGACACGGCGAACGTGCGCCTCGCCTCGGTTTATGAAAAGCAGGGCAAAAAGAGCGAGGCCGCGGAAATCCTCTTCCAGATCGCCAAGACTGCGCGCGAGGCCAAAGACAAAGACGGCAAACCCGTCCCGCAATCCGCCGCCGCACGCGAAGCCGCGCAAAAACTCGAACGCCTCGACCCGGCACGCCACGCGCAACTGCCCGCGGAGGAAACTCCCGCATCGAATCTTCCATTCTAAAAACAGATGCCGGATGCCGGATGTTAGATGTTAGTAAAGAACTCTGTCTTACTAACATCTAACATCCGGCATCTAGCATCTATCCCCAATGGACAATCTCACGCACCCGCTCGTCGGGTTAACGGCTGCGAAGGCGGGGTTGGAGCGTCTGTCGCCGGGGGCGACCGTCGTGTGCCTGCTCGCCGCCAACGCGCCGGACGCAGACATCCTCGCGGCCTACGGCGGAAGTTGGTTCTACCTCAAACATCATCGCGGCATCACGCATTCAATCGTCGGCACGCTCGCCATCTCTTTAGTGCTCCCCTTGCTGTTCTACGCCGGGGATCGCCTCCTCGCGCAGTTGCGCGCCAGGCCGCCGCGCGTCCGACTGCGCGGCCTCGTCATCGCTTCGCTCTTAGTCGGCGCGTCGCATCCTTTGATGGACTGGACGAATAACTACGGGTGGCGGCCGCTCTTGCCGTGGAGCGGGCGTTGGTTTTACGGCGACCTCGTTTTCATCATAGACCCGTGGCTCTGGCTGAGTCTGGGCGGGGCGTCGTTTCTGTTGACGGCGAACGCGCGTTGGCGCACCGTCGCTTGGGGCGCGCTCGCGCTGCTCGCCACACTCGCCTTCGTCGTCCTGCCTCTGCGCGTGGGTGAGACGTACACGCTCGCATCGCGCGCTTTGTGGTTCGCGTGTCTCGCGTGCCTCGTCATCGCGCATCGTAGGAAACTCGCGCCGCGCCTGCGTAGTTCAATCGCCGTCGCCGCGCTCGCCTTCGTCGTCGCATACTGGGGCGCGCTCTACGTCTTGCATGGCCGCGCGCTCGCGCGGGCGCGCGTGGTGGCGGAGGCGCAGGCGGCGCAGCGGCAGGAGACGTTGCTGCGCGTTGCGGCGATGCCGTCTCTGGCAGACCCGACGCGCTGGCGCGTGCTCGCGGAGACGGAGCGCGCCACTTACCGTTTCGACACCTCTCTGCTCTCGCGCGTCGAAACGGAAGCCGCCGCGCCCTTCGCGCTCGCGCGTTTCGAGAAGCCGCAAGGCGAAGCCGCCGCGCTCGCCGCGCGTGCCGCCACAGACCCGCGCGCCGAAATCTTTCTGGACTTCGCGCGCTTTCCCGCCGTCCGCGTCGAAACGCAAAACTGCGCCGAAGAACTGCTCGTCCAATTCGCCGACCTGCGTTTCACCGAACCGGGCGGCGCACGCCGCACAGGCAACTTCGGTCTGGAAGTGCCCGTGCGCCCCGCGCGCTAAACTGTCCGGCACCCCGGCACGTTCGCCATCCTTTAAGGAGGAGTCATGTCTGAAAATCGCTATCCCGGAGTCTTTATCGAAGAGACAGAGTTTCGTTCCAAGCCCATCGAAGGCGTGAGCACGCACACGACCAGCTTCGTCGGCGCGGCGCGCTACGGCGAAGTCGATTTTGAGCCGGACATGATCACAAGTCTGGGCGAATACGAAAGCCTCTACGGCGACGGGCGAAAACTCCAGTTTGAGGGACAAGACGCGTCGCACAACTATCTCTGGCATTCCGTGCGCGCCTTCTTTGAGGAGGGCGGCAAGCGGCTCTACGTCGCGCGCATCTTTCGCCCGCTCGTGACGGACGACGGCGCGGGCAACGTCGAAACCCGCCGAGTTCGTCATCATCCGCATCGGCCAATGGACGGCGGATTGTAAAGATTGCTGATAAGGCTGTCCGTGGTCAGTGGTCAGTTATCCGTCGTTTTTTGTCTATCTTTAGTCGAGCAATTCCATCTTTAGCCACCCGTTGGGAAAGCCACAGGCAACGGACAACTGACCACGGATAATGGACAACTAATAGTCGTCCTTCATCCTTTTCCTCGCCGGTAGGTTATAATGACTGCCACCCGACCTAGAGCTGATTCTTAGTGTTTAGTGAGGGGTGTCGTATGAAGCCCGCATCACCGGAAGTTGCCAACTCGTCTGGGAAAGCGGGAGAGTTGTCAGGCGACGCGTCCGAGCTTGCCGCCGCTGCGAGCGACGGTCGTTTCCTCACCTTCGCCGAGAGCGCAGCCGACGCCATCATCGTCATAGACGCCGCGAGCATCATTCACTTCGTCAATCGCGCCGCCGAAAATATTTTCGGCTATCCCGTCCAAGAACTGCTCGGCCGGAATCTAACCCTGTTGATGCCCGGCCACCTGCGCCACGTGCATCGCGCGGGGCTTGAGCGATACACCGCGACGGGCACGCCGCACATTGATTGGAACGGCGTCGAACTTCCCGGCCTGCACCGCGACGGGCGCGAGATCGCGCTCGAAATCTCTTTCGGCGAATTCGTCGAAAACGGCACGCGCTATTTTACGGGCATCGCGCGCGACATCACGGAGCGCAAGCGGCGGAAGGAGTCGCAACGCTTTCTCGCCGAAGCGAGCGCGCTCCTTGCCGCGTCGCTCGATTATGAAACGACGCTGCAATCGGTCGCGCGTCTGAGTGTCCCTTTCGTCGCCGATTGGTGCATCGTCTATGTGGTTGACGAAGAGGCTGCGATTCGCCCCATCGCCGTGATGCACGCGGACGCGGAGCGGGTCGCGCTCATCTGGGAACTTGAGCGGCACGAGAACCAGAACCCGGACGCTTTGACGGGCGTGCCGAAGGCGATTCACACCGGCCAGTCGGAACTCTTCGAGGACATTCCCGAAGCCACACATGCGACGACGGCGAATGATGCGGAGCGTTTTCGCGTCGCGCGCCAACTCGATTTGAAGTCGGCGATGATCGTGCCGCTCGTGGCGCGCGGGCGCACGCTCGGCGCGATCACGTTTGCCACCGCCGAATCCGGGCGGTGTTACGACCGCTCCGATCTCGCCCTCGCCGAAGACCTCGCGCAACGCGCCGCGCTCGCAGTGGATAACGCGCGGCTCTATCGCGAGGCGCAGGATGCCAACCGCCTCAAAGACGAATTTCTCGCCACGCTCTCGCACGAACTCCGCACGCCGCTCACTTCCATCCTCGGTTGGACGAATTTGCTGCGCTCCGTCAAGTTTGACGAAGGGACAGCCGGGCGCGCGCTCGAAACCATCGAACGCAACGCGCGCTCGCAAAAGCAACTCATAGATGATCTGCTCGATGCCTCGCGCATCATCACCGGCAAACTGCGCCTCGAATTGAAACCGATTGATCTGAAAACGGTGGTCGAGTTGGCTTGCCATGCGGCGCGTCCGGCGGCGGATGCGAAGGGCATCGAACTGCATCTCGCGCTCGACAGTGCGGCGAGCCTCGTCGCGGGCGATGCGGAACGCTTGCAGCAGGTGGTGTGGAATTT
>DASYMM010000345.1:0-18778 GCA_036009085.1 Pyrinomonadaceae bacterium
GGCGGAGGTGACGGCGGGTGCGTGGCGGGCGTTACTGCGGGAGGGGTTGCCGGAGTATATGGTGCCACAGGGGTTCGTGCGGCTCGCAGCGTTGCCGCTGACGCCGAACGGTAAAGTCAATCGTCGCGCCTTGCCTGAGCCGGAACGGAGCGGGGGGGACGCAGAGCAGTATGTTGCGCCGCGCACGGCGGTTGAAGAGTTGTTATGCGGTATCTGGGCGGAGGTGTTGAAGGCGGAGCGAGTTGGCATTGACGACAACTTCTTTGAACTCGGCGGACATTCGCTGCTCGCCACTCAGGTCGTCTCGCGCGTGCGCGATGCGTTCGGTCGAGAGATGTTGTTGCGGAGTTTGTTCGAGCGACCGACGGTGAGAGGGTTGGCGGAAACAATCGCGTCGGAGAGCGGAGCAGTCGTTGAAGGAGAGACGCCGCGTGTGGAACGCGTGGAGCGCACAGGAGAGATGGAGTTGTCGTTCGCGCAGCAGCGTCTCTGGTTTTTGGATCAACTCGAACCCGGTCAATCTATCTACAACATTCCCGCCGCCGTGCGTCTCAAGGGCGACCTCGACGTGCCTGCGCTGGAAGCCTCTGTGAACGAAATAATCAGGCGGCACGAAGTCCTGCGCACGAGTTTCAGGGAGGTTGAAGGGCGCGCGGTGCAGGTCTTCGCGCCTGCTTCGAGTTTGAAATTGCAGGTAACAGACCTCAGCCGCTTGACGGAGCAGGAGAGAGAATCGGGAGTGGCGCGGCTGGCGAGAGCCGGGGCGCGTGAACCGTTCGATTTGTCGAGTGCGCCGTTGCTGCGCGCGGGTCTGCTGCGACTCGCGGCAGACGAGCATGTCGTGTTGTTCACGATGCATCACATCATCAGCGATGAGTGGTCAACGGGCGTGCTGGTGCGCGAGATGGCCGCGCTTTACGAAGTCTTCCGCCGGGGCTTGCCTTCGCCGCTGCCGGAACTCTCGGCGCAATACGCGGACTTCGCGCACTGGCAGCGACAGCGTCTGCGCGGCGACGCGCTGCAAACGCAACTCGACTACTGGAAGGGGCAGTTGCGCGGCATCTCTGCGCTGGAACTGCCGACCGACCGGCCACGCCCCGCCGTGCAAACCTACGAGGGCGCGACCGAGTGGTTCGCACTTCCGGCAGGCGTCACCGAATCGTTGCAGGCGTTGAGCCGACGCGAAGGCGTGACGCTCTTTATGACTCTGCTCGCGGCCTTCCAGACGTTACTGCACAGGTATTCAGGGCAGGACGACATCGGAGTCGGGACGCCCATCGCCGGACGCAATCGTTCGGAGATCGAGCATCTGATCGGCCTCTTCGTCAACACGCTCGTCGTGCGCACAGACCTCGGTAGTAATCCGTCTTTCACGGACTTGCTCCGGCGCGTGCGCGAGGTCGCGCTCGAAGCTTACGCGCATCAAGACGTGCCGTTCGAGCGGCTGGTCGAAGAGTTGCAACCGAAGCGCGACCTGAGCCGCACGCCGCTGTTTCAGGCGATGTTCGTGATGCAGAGCGACCCGGTCGCAGCGATGGCTTTGGAAAATCTCGAACTGAGTTCGCTCAGGGTGGATGGCGGCGCGGCGAAGTTCGACCTGTTGTTAGGGGTAGTCGAGGGCGGGCGCGAGTTGAAGGGCTTCGTGGAGTACAACACAGACCTGTTCGACGCGGCGACGATCCGGCGGATGGCCGGACACTTCGAGATGTTGCTGGCCTCCATCGTTGCCCGCCCGCAGGCGCGTCTCGCGGAATTGGAGTTGTTGACGCCCGCCGAGCGACACGAATTGCTGGACGAATGGAACCAGACCGAAAGGATTTACCCGCAAGACAAATTAGTCCACGAGTTGTTTGAAGAACAGGCGCGGCTGACGCCCGAACGCGTGGCCGTCGTCTATGAAGACCGTCGCCTTACTTATGCGGAACTCAACGAGCGTGCGAATCAACTCGCGCAACACCTCCGCTCGTTCGGAGCCGCGCCGGAAGTGTTGGTCGGCGTCAGCCTGCAACGCTCGCCGGAGTTGGTCGTCGCTTTGCTCGCTGTCCTCAAATCCGGCGCGGCCTATCTCCCGCTCGACCCGCTCTATCCGCGCCAGCGTCTCGCCTTCATGTTGGAGGATGCCGCCGCGCCGCTGCTCATCACAGAGCGAGAGGTGTTCGCCAACTTGCCTCCGACGGCGGCGCGCGTCGTGCTGCTCGACAATCTACGGGAAGAGACCGCCGCGTACAGCGTCGAGAATCCGCGCGTGCGTCTGAACGCGAGGAATCAGGCTTACGTCATCTACACGTCCGGTTCGACGGGCAGACCGAAGGCCGCCATCAACACGCACGGCGGATTCCTCAACCGGCTGCAATGGATGCAGGAACAGTACGAACTTGACGAGACCGACCGCGTGTTGCAGAAGACGCCGTTCAGTTTCGACGTGTCGGTGTGGGAGTTCTTCTGGCCGCTCATGACGGGAGCGCGTCTGGTCGTCGCGCGACCGGGCGGTCATCACGACAGCGAGTATCTGGTCGAAGAGATCGTGCGGCAGGGCATTACGACGCTGCATTTCGTGCCGTCAATGCTTCGCGTCTTCGTGGAGGAAGCGGGCGTCGGGCGTTGCCGGAGCGTGCGGCGTGTGATCTGTAGCGGCGAGGCTCTGCCCTACGAATTGCAGGAACGATTTTTCGAGCGCATGGACGCGGAGCTTCACAACCTCTACGGCCCGACCGAAGCGGCCATAGACGTGACACAGTGGAGATGCGAGAGAGGCAGCGCGCGGCGGACGGTGCCCATCGGCAAGGCCATTGCGAATATTCAACTGTACGTCTTAGATAGACAGCAACGCCCGACGCCTGTGGGCGTGAACGGCGAGTTATACATCGGCGGCGTCGGGCTCGGTCGCGGCTACTGGCAGAGGCCGGGACAGACGGCGGAGCGGTTCGTGCCGCACCCGTACGGCCGCGCCGCCGGGGAGCGTTTGTACCGGACGGGCGACGTGGTGCGTCGTCTCCCTGACGGCAACATCGAGTATCTGGGGCGTGCCGACGATCAGGTGAAGATCAGGGGCAATCGCATCGAGTTGGGCGAGATCGAAGCGACGCTCGTGGAGCACGTAGCGGTGCGGCAGGCCATCGTCAACATGACGGAGGATGCGGCGCAACACAAACGCCTCGTGGCCTATCTCGTGGCGCACGTTGGAGAGGCGTTGCCGGGAGTCGCGGAACTGCGCGCACATCTCGCGGCGAAACTGCCGGAGTACATGTTGCCCTCCGCGTTCGTGCGTTTGGAAGAAGTGCCGCTCACGCCGAACGGCAAAGTTGATCGCCGCGCACTACCCCTGCCGGATGCTATGCCGGATGCCGCGCCGGACGCCGCGCAGTTGGACGCACGCGCCGCTTACGTCGCGCCGTCGAACGAACGCGAGCGCATGCTGGCCGGGATTTGGGCAGAAGTTCTGGGCGTCGCGCAAGTGGGCGTCGCAGACAACTTCTTCGCGCTCGGCGGCGACTCGATTCGCAGCATTCAGGTACGCGCCCGCGCGCAACAGAGGGGCGCACGCTTCACTTTGCAAGACCTCTTCCGCTATCAGACGATCCGCGAACTGGCTCCACAGTTGCGTGTGGGCGCAGACGATTCCGGCGGCACGCCGTCAATCGAGAATTTCGGCCTCATCTCCGCCGCCGACCGCAGCGCATTACCGGCAGGCGTCGAAGACGCTTACCCGCTCGCCACCTTGCAGGCGGGCATGCTCTTCCACAGCGAGTACACCGCACACGCGGCCACTTATCACGACATCTTCAGCTTCCACCTGCGTGCGCCGCTCGACGCGGACGCGCTGCGCGCGGCCATCGAGCAACTGATGCTGCGGCATCCGGCGTTGCGGACGGCGTTCGACCTCGTCAGTTTCAGCGAGCCGTTGCAGTTGGTTTACCGTTCGGTTGATGCGCCCTTGCGCTTTGAGGAGATCGGCCATTTGTCACCCGCCGCACAGGATGAGCACGTCGCGCAGTGGGTCGAGGCCGAAAAGAAAAATCGCATTGACTGGTCGCGCCCGCCGCTTTTTAGTTTCCACGTCCATCGTCGCGGCGTGGACACGTTCCAACTCCACCTCAGTTTCCACCACGCCATCCTCGACGGTTGGAGCGTGGCCTCGATGCTGACGGAGTTGTTCAAACTCTACATCGCAGCTACGGGGGAGCCGGGCGATGCGCTCGAAGCGTCGCCCGCGACGGGCTACCGCGATTTTATCTCTTTGGAACGTCAAGCCATCGCGTCCGCAGAAGTGGAGCGTTACTGGACGGAAAAACTCGGCAGCGTCAACATCAGTAAACTTCCGCGCTGGCGTTCGTCGTCAAACGAGACCGCGCCGGTCGTCGCTGTCGCGCGCACGTTGAATCTAAAGTTAGACGGGGAAGTTTCCGGCGGGCTGACACGTCTCGCGCAGGCGGCTTCCGTGCCCGTCAAGAGCGTGCTGCTCGCCGCTCATTTGCGCGTGCTCAGCCTGTTGACCGGGAACGCGAACGTGACGACCGGACTCATCTACAACGGGCGGCCTGAGCAAGCCGACGGCGAGCGCACGCTCGGCCTGTTCCTCAACACGCTGCCGTTCACGCAGAATCTGGCGGGCGGCACCTGGCACGAACTGGTGCGAGCGACTTTCGAGCTTGAGCGAGAATCGCTGCCTTTCCGCTGGTATCCGCTCGCCAACTTGCAGAAGAAAGCGGGCGGCGAAAATCTGTTCGAGACGGGGTTCATCTTCAATCACTTTCACGTCTACGACGCGCTGCGCCGGACGGGCGGCGTCGAAGTCCTCGGATACGAAGTTTTCGAGCAGACGAATTTCACTCTCGGCGCAATCTTCAATCTCGATGTCGCGTCGTCTCAAATTCAGCTTCAATTAAACTGCAACGCCGCAGAGTTGCCGGACGAGCAGATCGAGGCCATCGGCAACTACTATTTGAACACGCTCCGCGCGATGGCCGCGGAGCCGTCCGCCCGGTACGAAACGCAGACCTTGTTGACCGGGCGCGAACTTCGACAACTACTCGTCGAATGGAACGAGACGCACGCTCACGCGCCCGTGGACGACTGCCTGCATCAACTGTTCGAGCAGCAAGCGGCACGCACGCCCGACGCCGAGGCCGTCGTCTATGGCGCGTCTCGCCTGTCGTATCGGGAACTGAACGAGCGCGCCAATCGCCTCGCGCATCACCTGTCCGAGCTTGGCGTTCATACGGAGTCGCTGGTCGGCGTCTGCCTCGACCGCTCGGTCGAACTCGTCGTCGCGCTGCTGGCGGTGTTGAAGGCGGGCGGGGCTTACGTTCCGCTCGACCCGCAGTATCCGCGCGAACGCCTGCGGTTGATGTTGGAAGATGCGGGCGTGCGGGTGCTGGTGACGGAGGGCGCGCTGCGCCGTGTGTTGCCGGAGAGCGCGGCCACGGTCGTGTGCGTAGATGAAGACGACAGGGAGATCGCGCGCCGGAGTGCGGAGAATTTAGAGAGCGGGGTGACGAGTGAGAACCTCGCTTATGTCATCTACACGTCGGGTTCGACGGGCAGGCCGAAGGGCGTGATGGTCGCGCATCGCGGAGTGTGTAACACTTTGCGCTGGCGGCAGGAGACGTTCGCGTTGAAGGGGAGCGACAGCATCCTGCAAAACATTTCCATCGCGTTCGATCCTTCGGTGTGGCAAATCTTCGGCGCGCTCGTGACGGGCTACCGGATCGTCCTCGCGCGTCCCGAAGGGCACAAAGACACGGCTTATCTCTCGCGTCTGATCGAGGAAGAGAAGATCACGCTGGTTGATTTCGTGCCCTCGATGCTACAGGTGTTTCTGGAGGCGCAGACGAACGGGGCGTGCAAGAGTCTGCGGCACGTCTTCTGCGGGGGCGAGACGCTGCCGTTGGAATTGCAGGAACGCTTCTTCGGCGTGCTCTCAAGCGACATCCACAACATGTACGGCCCGACGGAATGTTCGATTGACGCGATCTCCTGGTCGTGTCGCGCGGAGCGCGGACAACAGACAGTGCCCATCGGTTACCCGATTGCCAACAAGCAGGTCTATTTGTTGGACGCGCGATGTCAGCCTGTGCCGGTGGGCGTGCCGGGGCAAATTTACGTCGGCGGCGAGGGGCTGTCGCGCGGCTATCTCGACGACCCGGAGTTGACCGCCGAGCGGTTTACGCCGAACCCGTTCGCGTCCGAGCCGGGCGCGCGTCTCTACCAGACGGGCGACCTGGCGCGTTACCTGCCGGATGGGCGCATCGAGTATCTGGGGAGAGTTGACGAGCAAGTGAAGATCAGGGGTTTGCGCGTCGAGCTTGGCGAGATCGAGCATGTGCTTGGCCGCCATCCTTCCGTGCGCGAGAGCGTGGTTGTGGTGCGCGAGGACGCTAGCGGCGACAGGCGTTTAGCCGCTTATCTTGTTCACCAAAACGCGCCCGTTCCGACGCACGCGGAGTTGCGCGATTACCTGCGTGAGCACTTGCCGCCGCACATGGTTCCCGCGTCATACGTCGTGCTTGAGCGTTTGCCGCGCACGCCGAACGGAAAATTGGATCGCCAATCGCTGCCCGAAGCGAACGGATTTCATCAGCTCGAATCGGCGGTGGCGTACCTTGAGCCGCAAACCGATGCCGAGCGCGTCATCGCGGAGACGTGGCAGGAGACGCTCGGCAGAGAGAAGGTCGGCCTCAACGATAATTTCTTCGACCTCGGCGGTCACTCCCTGTTGATGCTGCGAGTCCATAGCAAACTGCGCGAACGTCTGAAACTTGAGATGTCGATTGTGGACATGTTCAGTTACCCGACCGTGAGCGCGCTGGCCGAACGTCTACGGAGCGAGCCGGAACAGACGCCCTCTTTCGCGCAGCACGAAGAACGCGCCGCCGCCTCCGTGCAGGCGATGAAGCGGCGCAGGCGGCTTAGGAAAGAGCGTGAGGTAGCGGGTGACTAAAGAGGGGCGAAGGATGCAGGGCGACGAAACATTGGAACAGCCGGACGAATTTGCAGACGACTTCGCACAGGCCGACGAGGTGGCCGTCGTCGGCTTGGCGGGACGCTTCCCCGGCGCGCGCAACGTCGAGGAATTCTGGCGCAACCTGCGCGACGGCGTCGAAGCGATCTCGTTTTTTTCCGAGGCCGAACTCGAACGCGCGGGTCTGGATGCGGACTCCGTGAAGTCGCCCAATCACGTGCGGGCGGGCGGCGTGCTCGAAGACGTGGAATCATTCGATGCTTCCTTCTTCGGCTTCAATCCGAGAGAGGCGGAGATCACAGACCCGCAGCATCGCCTGTTTCTGGAATGCGCGTGGGAGGCTCTGGAAGATGCGGGTTACGATTCGGCGCAGTACAAAGGCTTGATCGGTGTCTATGCAGGGGTCAGCATGAACACCTACCTGATGAACCTCTATACGAATCCGCAACTCGTCAAGTCAATCGGCAATTTTCAGATCGCCATCGGGAACGATAAAGATTTTCTTCCCACGCGTGTCTCCTACAAGTTGAATCTCAAAGGACCGAGCCTGACGGTGCAAACCGCTTGTTCGACTTCGCTCGTCGCCATCCATATTGCGTGTCAGAGCTTACTCGACGGGCAATGCGACATGGCTCTGGCGGGCGGAGTCTCTGTGAGCGTGCCGCAAAAGACCGGTTACTTCCACGAAGAGGGCGGAATTTTTTCGCGCGACGGGCACTGCCGCGCGTTCGACGCGGAGGCCAGCGGGTTCGTCAGCGGCAACGGCGTCGGCATCGTCGTCTTGAAGCGTTTGGAAGACGCGCTGCGCGACAGAGATTGCATTCACGCCGTGATCAAAGGTTCGGCCATCAACAACGACGGCTCGCTCAAGATGGGCTACACCGCGCCGAGCGAGGCGGGGCAGGCGGAGGTGATTGCGACGGCGCAGGCCATCGCGGGAATCAAGCCGGAGGCGATCAGCTACGTCGAAGCGCACGGCACGGGCACGGCTCTCGGCGACCCCATCGAAGTCGCTGCGCTCACGAAGGTCTTCCGTCGCAGTACGTCGAAGAACTCTTATTGCGCGCTCGGATCGGTTAAAACAAACGTCGGCCATCTGGACGCCGCAGCGGGCGTAACGGGCTTCATCAAGACCGTGCTCGCGCTCAAACATAAGCAGCTTCCGCCGAGTCTCAACTTCAACGCGCCGAATCCTGAAATTGATTTTGCGAGCACTCCTTTCTTCGTCAATGACAAGCTGACCGAATGGCGAACCGTCGGGCAGCCGCGCCGCGCGGGCGTCAGTTCGTTCGGCATCGGCGGCACGAACGCGCACGTCATACTTGAAGAAGCGCCGTCGGTTGAATCCTTCCCGTCGGTGTGGCCTGCGCAGGCGCTCACGCTATCGGCCAGAACGAGCAGCGCGCTAGAGCAAAGCGCGGCTCGTCTCGCAGATTATTTAGAGCAGCGACGCGATGTGAATTTGCGCGACGTGGCCTACACCTTGCAGGTCGGGCGGAGAGCATTCGCGCATCGCGTCGCCGTCGTCTGCCGCGACGTGGAAGAGGCGATAGAGAAACTCCGGCGGTTGCAAGGGGGCGAGTTCGCGTCTCCGGCGTCGCACGAAGGACGCGACCGCCCTGTGGTGTTTATGTTTTCCGGTCAGGGCGCGCAGTACGTGAACATGGGGCGCGGGCTTTACGGACTCGAACCGGTGTTTACAAAACATCTCACGAACTGCTGCGAACTGCTCAGTCCCTTCCTCGGCCTTGACCTGCGCGACGTTCTCTACCCGACCGCAGAGCGACAGGCGGATGCACGCGACAAACTCAGGCAGACCTCGCTCACGCAACCCGCGCTGTTCGCCGTCGAGTACGCGCTGGCGCAGATGTGGATGAATTGGGGCGTGCAGCCGGAGGCGTTCATCGGGCATAGCATCGGCGAATTCGTGGCGGCGTGTCTGGCCGGGGTCTTCACGCTCGAAGAAGCCTTGCGCCTCGTGGCAGCCCGTGGGCGTCTGATGCAGGAGATGACTCCCGGCAGCATGTTGGCCGTATCGTTAGGGGAAGCCGACGCGAGGGAAATTCTGGCGGGGAAAAATCTCTCGCTCGCGGCGGTGAACGGGGCGAGCAGTTGCGTCTTCGCGGGAGCGGATGAGGCCATCGAAGAATTGCTGGGAGAGTTGAGCGGAAGAGGCATCGCTGGTCGCAGGCTGGAAACCTCACACGCGTTTCATTCTGCGTCGATGGAGCGTGCGGCGGCGTCGTTCGCGGAAGAGGTGGCGAAAGTAAAATTGGGCGCGCCGCAAATTCCCTACATCTCGAACGTAACGGGCACATGGATCAGGGAAGACGAGGCGCGCGACCCGCGCTACTGGGGGCGACAGTTGTGCGAGACGGTGCGCTTCGGCGACGGCCTCTCGGAATTGTCGAAGAAGCGTGAACGGATTCTGCTCGAAGTCGGCCCCGGACGGACGCTCGCCACGCTGGCTAAACATCAACACAACGGGCGCGGCGAGGCGTCGATCATCTCGACCCTCAAACATCCCGGCGATCAAGAGCCGGACGCCGTGCATTTGCGCGCCGCGCTCGGTCTACTCTGGACGAGCGGCGGCAGAGTGGATTGGCTGAGAACGCACGCGGACGAGCAGCCCCGGCGCGTGTCCTTGCCGACGTATCCCTTCGAGCGCGTGCGGTGTTGGATTGACGCAGGGCAAGCTGAACCCGCGCTCAAACAGTCCGCCGGGCGGGCAAGCGAAAGCAAGCGCGTCGCAGATGACATCGCGGATTGGTTTTACGTGCCCGTGTGGCACGAAACAATTTGCCCGACACGCAAAAATGAGGTCGAGCCGAAGAACTGGTTGATCTTCATGGACGAGTGCGGCGTCGGAAACCAGCTGGCGAGCGCGCTCAAAGAAAAACGGCTGAGCGTCGTCACGGTTGAAAAAGGCGACAGTTTCGCACGGCTCGGCGGAGATGCGTACCGGATCAACCCCGCCCGCAGAGCAGATTATGAAAGGCTGCTCGGCGAACTTCACGACCGCAACGAAGCTCCCGAAGTGATCTTTCATCTCTGGAGCCTCACGCGACCGGAAAACTCCCTGTCCTCGCTCGAACGACTCGAAGCGGCGCAGACCGTAGGTTTCTACAGCCTGCTCTTTCTGGCGCAGTCGCTCGGCGAAGAGAGTTTGCGGAGCGGGTTGGCCGCGCCGGGGCATGCGCTCGGTCGATATCAAATCCGCGTCGTTTCAAACAACATGCAGGGAGTCACGGGCGGCGATCTGTTATGCCCGGAGAAGGCGACCGTGATCGGCGCTTGTCGCGTCATCCCGCAAGAGTATCCGCACATCACCTGCCGGAGCATTGACCTCGAAACTTCACTCGACGAAGGCCGTCGCGGGCGGCAGTTAATCGAACACCTGATCGCCGAGACCGACGGCGAAACTGATGACGACACTGGCGGCCACATGTCCGAGACGATGATCGCGTATCGCCATAATCGTCGTTGGGTGCAGAAGTTCGAGCGGGTTCGCCTCGAAGGTGGGACAGAGCGCGCGGCGTGCCTGCGAGAGCGTGGGGTTTATCTGGTGACGGGGGGCTTGGGCGGCGTCGGTCTGGAAGTGGCGGATTATCTCGCGCGAAGGGTTGGCGCGCGGCTCGTGCTCGTCGGGCGCACGGCGTTGCCCGCGCGGGAGGATTGGGACGAGTGGCTTTCAACGCACGACGAAGAAGACGAGTCGAGCAAGCGAATCAAAAAAGTGCTCGCGTTGGAAGCGGCGGGCGCGAGCGTGCTCGTCGTGGCGGCGGACATCACCCGGCCAGAGCAGGCACGCGCGATGCTCGCTCAGGTTTATGAAGCGTTCGGTGCGCTCCACGGAGTTATTCACGCGGCGGGCGTGGCGGGTGAAGGTCTGTTGCAGTTGAAGACGCCGGAAGCCGCTGCCGAAGTCTTAGAGGCAAAAGTCCACGGCACTGTCGTACTCGATGATGTGTTGAAGGACGCCGGGCTAGACTTCTTTGCGCTTTTCGCGTCGCTGCGCTCGGTGCAAGGCGGCGTCGGCCACGTTGATTACTGCGCCGCGAACGCTTTTCAAGACGCCTTCGCGCGCGGCAAAAGTTACACAGACGAAACGTTGACCGTGGCGATTGATTGGGGAGGCTGGCAAGCGACGGGCATGTCCGCTCGATTCGCGGAACGACGCGGAGAAAACGCGCGCGAGGAAGTCTTAGGCGGGATGTCTGCGGCGCAAGGAGTCGAAGCGTTCAGCCGCGTGCTTGCGAGTCAATTGCCGCAAGTGATCGTCACGCCGCAAGACCTCTGTACGCTGCTGGAAGAGAGCCGCGCGCCCGCCGAGTTGACGTTGACAAAGGAGGCGGAGCCGTCGCCCTCGGGGAGAACGGCGCATCAACGTCCGCATCTGCGAACACCGTACGTCGCACCCGGTAACGAGGTCGAATCAACGCTCGCGAATCTCTGGCAGGAGTTGCTAGGCATCGAGCAGGTCGGTGTGCATGACAACTTTTTTGAGTTGGGCGGCGACTCCGTCCTGAGTTTGCGCATTCTCGCTAAGGCTAATCAGGAAGGGCTGCGCTTCTCCACCAAACAAATCTTCGAGCACCAGACCATTGCGGAACTGGCGGCGGTGGTCGGGACAACCGAGACGGTGCGCGCCGAGCAAGGCTTGGTGACGGGACGCGTGCCGCTGACGCCGATCCAGCATTGGTTCTTCGAGCAGGAATTCGACACGCCGCAGCATTGGAATCAGGCCGTGCTGGTCGAAGTGCGACAGGCTATTGACCCCGTGTTGATGAGGCAGGCCGTACAACACATCGTCGAGCATCACGACGCTTTGCGCCTGCGCTTCGTCAAGACGGATTCAGGTTGGGAGCAGCGCAACACGGCGAACACGGACTTCTCGTTCGAGATGAACGATCTCTCTCTCTTGCCCGGCAAGGAGCAAGCGGCGGCGATTCAAGGGGCTGCACGAAAGGCGCAGACCGGATTCAACCTCTCCGAGGGGCCGTTGATGAAGGTCGTCGCTTTCAACCTCGGCGCGCGGAGACGTGGGCGGCTGCTGTTCGTCATTCATCATCTGGCGGTTGATGCCGTCTCGTGGCGCATTCTGCTCGAAGATTTCGCTTCCGTGTACACGGCTCTCGCCCGTCGAGAATCCGTCACGCTGCCGCCCAAGAGCACATCGTTCAAGCAATGGGCGACGCTGCTCGCGGGCTATGCTTCGTCGGAGGCGTGCGCGCAGGATTCCGTCTACTGGACAGCGGAGTCAAAGAGTGCGACGGCTCGCCTGCCGCTTGATTTTGCAGCGGGACGCAACACGGTGGAGTCCGGGCGCACCATCACGTCGGCTCTCGGCGCGGAGCAGACACGCGCTCTGCTACAGGATGTCCCGGCAATCTACAAGACACAGATCAACGACGTGCTGCTCACCGCGCTCGCGCAAACTTTGACGCGTTGGACGGGCGAGAGTGTGTTGACGCTTGAGCTTGAAGGCCACGCCAGAGAACCGCTTTTCGATCACGTTGACCTGACGCGCACGGTCGGGTGGTTGACTTCCGTGTTCCCTGTCACTCTGAAGCTGAATGAAAATTACGACGCGGGCGAAGCGTTGCGAATTGTCAAAGAGCAATTGCGCCGCGTCCCGCAACACGGCATGAGCTACGGCCTGCTGCGGTATCTCGGTCACGATCAAAAGTTGAGCGAGCGACTGCGCGCCGTGCCGCAGCCCGAAGTCGGGTTTTTGTATTTCGGTCAATTAGATCAGGAGTTTTCCGTGGACTCGCTGTTCGCGTTAAGCGACGAGTCGGCGGGCGCGGCGCAAAGTCCCGCAAACCGCCGCCCGCATGTGTTGGACGTTGAAGCGCGCGTCTCCTCCGGTCAACTTCAAGTGACGTGGATTTACAGCGAGAACCTCCATCGCAGGGAGACGATAGAAGCGTTGGCGGCGGGCTTCGTCGCAACGCTCGGCAGTTTGGTTGAACATGCGCTCGCCGCAGGGAGCGCGCTCTACACGCCTTCGGACTTCCCCGAAGCAGACCTGAGCCAGAAAGAACTCGACCATTTTTTAGCCTCGATCAGTGAACTGGAAGATTAGAAAGGCGCGCGATGAAAATTCTTTGTGGAACAGTTGTCCTCGCGGCGTTGCTGTTCGGCGGTTCCGCCGGGGCGCAAACGCCACAGACCAATCCTCCGGCGGAAACTGCGGGCAGAGCCGCCGTCGCACCGCTCGACCGCCTGCTCGGAGAGGTGTCGAAAATTGACCTCGCAGGTCAACAGATAACTTTAAAAACGGCGACGGGCAATGCAGCTATCGTCCGTTTCGACAAGCAGACTCTTTACCGTCGCGTCGCCGCCGGTGAGACGAATCTCGACAAGGCGAGCGTGATCAAGGTCGAAGAGATTCAGCCGGGCGATAAAGTGCTGGCGCGCGGCAAAATGGAGAACGAGACGTTGGCCGCGCGCGTGCTCGTCGTGATTTCGCAGCGGGACATCGGACAGATGAAGGAGCGCGAGCGGCTGGACTGGTTGAAGCGCGGGCTGGCCGGTACGATCACCGCCATTGATCCGAAGACGAAGGAGATTATGTTAAGCGTGCGTGCGAACGGACAAGCCGCGTCGCAGGTCGTCGTCAACGCGGCGGGCGAGAAGGTGAGGTTTCGTCGCTACGCGCCCGATTCGATCCTCTTCAGCGACGCGCAGCAGAGTTCGTTCCAAGATTTACTGGTCGGCGATCAACTGCGTGCGCTCGGAGAACAGAGCACTGACGGCAGCCGCTTCATGCCGGAGGAAATTGTCTCCGGTTCGTTTCGCACGATTGGCGGAATGATCACCGCCGTTGACGGCGCGAAAAACGAGATTACGATCAAAGACATTCAGACGCAGCAGCCGTTAGTTGTCGTCATCACCAAAAACTCCAAGCTGCGTCGGCTGCCCGCCGAACTCGTCAAACTTCTGGAAGCGTCGAGGCCGTCGAACGGCGGGGCGAATCAGGCAGGGAACTCTTCCAACGGCGCAGTCGGCGCGAGCGGGAATGCCGGACGCCGGAACGACGAAGACGTTTACAAGTTGATCGAAAGTTTGCCGCCCATCGGCGTGGCCGACCTCAAACCCGGCGAAGGCATTCTCGTCTCGACGACGAAGGGGGCAAATCCCGCGCGCGCCAACGCTATTCTGGTGGCCGCGGGGGCTGAAAGTTTCTTGCAGCGTCGCACGCAGCAAGCGTCGCGCCCCGGCTTCAATCTCGATCTATCTCTGCCCGGCATCACGCCTTGAAGAAGTGCGCGCGCGTCCGCCCGGCTCTCTCTGCCGCTCCTCAAACATTCGTTTCCAACGCCTTTCAATCCGGCGGGCAGTTACCGACAGGAGTTAATTTTAATGCGTCCATTTAACAGAGCGTTTACAGGAAGCGTCTTGACGATGCTGTTGCTGTTTTCCTTGAGCCAGACGGCGCGCGCGCAACAATCCGGCGGAGCGATCTCCGGTCAGATTATGGATGAACTGGGCGGCGTGATTGTCGGGGCAAAAATCTCGGCGACAGACGCGCAGGGCGGCGAGCACGAGGCGACGACCGATGCACAGGGAAAATATCTGCTTTCGGGGCTGACGCCCGGAGCGTACAGCTTGCGCGTCAACGTCGCCGGATTCGCTCTACATCAAACGGATGAAATTAAAGTAGTGGCGGGCGGCAGTGTGTCGCTCGACATCACTCTGCGCGTGGAGTTGAAGCGCGAAGAAGTGACGATTGCCAACGACAGCCGCGAACTCGGCACGGAGCCGGAAAAGAATGCCGACGCGCTCGTCCTCAGCGGCACGGAACTCGACCTGCTGGCCGACGACCCCGATCAACTCGCCGAAGACCTGAAAACTTTGATCGGCCCGTCGGAAGGGCCGAACGGGACGCAGATCACCGTGGACGGTTTTACGGGCGCGCCGCTGCCCTCGAAAGCCTCGATCCGCGAAGTGCGCATCAACGCCAACCAGTTCGCGCCGGAGCAGGACTTCTTCGGCCTCGGGCGCATCGAGATCATCACCAAACCCGGCGCAGACACCCTGCACGCGCAAGGTTTGTTCAACTTCAACGACGAGAGCCTGAATGCGCGCAATCCCTTTGCCCCGGAGCGCGCACCGTTCCAGTCGCGCATCCTCGGCGGCAGCCTGAGCGGGCCGCTGTTCGCGAAGAAGTCCTCTTTTTTTCTCGACTACGAACGACGCGACATCACCGAGAACGCGGTCGTCAGCGCGACGATTCTCGACCCGGCCTTCAACGTCCGACCGTTCAGCGAGGTCGTCGTCACCCCGCAACAGCGCACCAACTTCTCGGCTCGTTTCGATTATCAGTTGAACCGGAATCACACCCTCGTCGGACGCTACAGTCATCTCCGTTTCAGCCAGCAGAACGCGGGCGTCGGCGGTGTGGTGCTCGCCTCGCGCGCGTTCGATACCGCGCGCACGGAGCACATCTGGCAGTTGACCGAAACCGCCGTGCTCAGCCCCTCCGCGCTGAACGAGACGCGTTTCCAGTTCGTGCGCAGCCACCGGGATCAGAGGGCGCTGCAAACGGGCTTCACGACGATTGTGAATGACGCCTTCACGGGCGGCGGCGCGCAGACGAACGAAGCCTTCAACGACACCGACCGCTACGAACTGCAAAATACGACCTCTTGGATCAGCGCGCGCCACTCCTGGAAGGCCGGCGGGCGACTCCGCTACGTGAGCGTGCAAGATTTCTCTCCGTCGAATTTCGACGGCACGTTCATCTTCACTTCGTTGGAACAGTACAGGCAGGCGCAACAGGGCGTGCCCGGCGTCAACCCGTCGCAGTTCATTATCGCGGGCGGCAACCCCGAAACGCGCGTCAGCCGTTTCGACCTGGCCGGGTTCATTCAAGACGACTGGCGCGTCCGCCCGAACTTCACCCTCTCCTACGGCCTGCGTTTCGAGACGCAGACCAACATCAGCGACAAACTCGACCTCGCCCCGCGCCTCGCTTTCGCCTGGGCTCCCGGCTCGAAGCCGGACACGCGCCGCCCCGCCACGGTAATTCGCGGCGGGGTGGGCATCTTCTATTTCCGCTTCGAGGAGAGCCTCACGCTCGATGCCGCGCGCACCAACGGCGTCAACCAGCAGCGTTTCGTGATAGACGAGCCGGATTTCTACCCGAACATTCCCACCGTCGCGTCGCTCGCGCTGGCGGCACGCCCGCAGACCGTGCGACGCGTGGCGGGCGACCTGCAAACGCCTTACGTCTATTACGCGGCCATCAGCGTCGAACGACAGTTGCCGCGCAGCACGACGCTCTCCGTCTCTTACGTCTACGAGTTGTACCGACAGCAACTTCGCTCACGAAATATCAACGCGCCGCTGCCCGGCACCTTCGACCCGGCACAATCGGCCAACGCTGTCCGCCCGTTCGGCAACGTCGGCAACATTCTCTTATTCGAGTCGGGCGGCGTTGGGTCTGATAACACCGTATTCATCAATCTCAGGAGCCAACTACACAAGAAGGTCAACCTCTTCGGACAGCTTGCGATCAGCCGGGAGACGCTCGACACCGAAGGCGCGTTCGACTTTCCGGCCAGTTCCTACGACCTCGGCGCGGAATACGGGCTGGCCTCCTACGACCCGCGCTTCCACGGCAACCTCGGCGCAACCATCACGCTTCCGTTCGAGATGACACTCAGCCCGTTCATCAGAGCCTATTCACCCATCCGTTTCAATATCACCACGGGCGTGGACTCGAACGGCGACGCACTCTTCGCCGACCGTCCCGCGTTTGCCGCCGATCCCAACAGTCCCGGCGTGATCAACACGCGCTTCGGTGCGTTCGACCCACACCCCGCACCGGGAACCGCGATCATCCCACGAAACTATGGCAAGGGATTCGGTCTGTTCGTGATGAGCCTGCGCCTGACCAAGACTTTCACTTTCAGCGGCGGAGACGGCGCGAGCGGTCAGAAAAACGCGGCGGCGCAAGGGGCGGGAACTGCGACAGCAGCAGGGCAGGCAGGTAACAATGGCAAAAGCGCGAGCGCAAACGGCAGGCGTTACAGTCTAACGCTCTCGCTCGCTGCCCAAAATCTACTCAACCATACAAACTACGGCGCGGCAATCGGCAACCTCAACTCGCCCTTCTTCGGTCAGGCAAACTCGGTTGCGACAGCGCCGCGCCGCGTCGATCTACAAGTCCGATTCGGCTTCTGAACACAACTCGCTTCATCGAACTTCACTTGACGAACTTCACTAACCGAACTTCACTTGGTGATTGGATGAAACTGCATCCCGATAACCTGCCAACCTGCCGGGAGCTTGGCATAAATTCTGGTGAACTGAATTTCGAGCGGAGTGGTCTGCCCCTGAAGCAATTTCGACGAGCGACCCGTGACGACGGCTGCGTTTCCGAAGACAATCACCTCGACGCCGGTATCTTTAATCGAGACGTAGGGCTTCCCCTTAGCTTTGTAAAAAGCGATCAACTGCGGCTTGGTGTGCTGCGTGGTGTCTGGATTCTGCACCACCCATTCGTCCGCGGTGATGCGCTCAATCGTCGCGACATCGCCCTGAAGCGACGCCTCTCTGAGTTCATTTTCCAGACGCCGCACCGTCTGTTCCGCCGTTTCGCTCTGGCCGGTTGAAGGTGTCCGCGCCGCCCGCGCGATGGCGTTCGGTTGTTGGGAGAAGATTGAGACGGGCATGGCGATGAGGAGCGCGGCGAGGAACAATAACTGCTTCATTGAATACATCCTCTCGGTCAAAAGCTGTTAGGACGAAATAATTTCTAGGACAAATCGGGCAGCGAGTCAAGCTTTTTACGGGGGTTGGAAAACGGGGTCGAAACGGATTGAATTCTACTGCCTGCACCGACGCCGCTGCGCCTCTCGACGACAGCCCGAACCCGGCAGATTCACAACTTTCTTTAAGGAGACGAGCATGAATAACGGCAAGCTATATCTCAAACAGAACGTACTGGCGGAGCCTCTCTTCAACCAGTGGTACGCGTGGTCATGTCTGATTTCACCGCCGACCGCTGCCATGTTCGTCGCCAATTCGCACCTCAAAATTATGCAGTCGTTCGTGGCCTCGCCGCAGATTCACGTGGCCGCGCTGAAAAATCCGGCCATGCGGGGCGGCCCCTTCATCAACTACGACGCGAGCAAGGTGAACGACATCAAGGCTCTGATGGAGAAGACCCTCAAAGAGCAAGCCCCCTTGATCGAACTGGCCGCTTCCATCAAAACCCTCAACGAGTTGTTGGCGAACGAGGCTACCGGCCTTTCGCTCGAACCGCTCTATCAGAAGGTACCCGAAAACCTGAAAGGTTATGTCGAACTCGTCTATGATCTGGAGAATCACCCGTCGTTTCGTTTTATCGAAGGGCTGATGTACCACAGCCACTTCTACAATGAAGCCTCGCAAAGCATGGCGCTCTCACTGGTGAACGACGACGACCGCCCCTTCGCCCTCAGCACGCCGAATCTCGGCGGCAACGGCTCCCTCTCTCTCCGCACGCCTTTTGCTTCCCCCGACCTCGACGAGTTGTTCAAGATGAAAGTCGAGCCGCAGCCATACGCCTACATCAAAGAGCGTCTGCGCGTGCCGGACGAGAGCGACGAACTATTCGCGTCTTTCTTTACGACGACACCGCCGCCGCAGTCGAGCCGTTACGACGGCGACGCCGTCAGAGTTCGCTACCTCGGTCACGCCTGCATTCTGATCGAGACGAAAGATGTCAGCATCCTCGTCGATCCCGTCGTCAGTTACACCTACGACAATGGCATCCCGCGTTACACCTACGCCGATCTCCCGGACAAGCTCGACTACGTTCTC
>DASYMM010000346.1:0-13790 GCA_036009085.1 Pyrinomonadaceae bacterium
ATCGCGGGAAGATTTGGAGAAGAGGTTGGGGCAAGCCCCTACGTCTGCCGCCGGGATGCGCGCGCTCTACGCCGCCGCCTTTCGCGAAGTCAACGCGCTCATCCGCGCCGAAGGCGAGGCAAACGTGTGGCGGCGCGTGGCGCACAGTTAAGCCTTGAGAGGTATTGAGCGCAGCTAACAAAACTCCATTCGGGCAAAGAACTGAACCACGAAATCACACGAAACGACACGAATCCGCACATGACGAGTTCGCGTTGTTTCGTGTGATTTCGTGCTTACTTGCTTTTGTTAGTCGCTCTAAATTCAACCATCGCAATTTGATCAAACCCCGCTCGCGCCTGTAACATCTCCGGGCTTTGAGTTACACCATCGAACCAGAAACAGAGGCGGCGTCGCCTCTCGACCACACGCTTACGCCGCATTTCCCCGCGCTCGCCGGGTTTGATTCAACCAAAACGCTCGCGGCCTCGTCTCTCTACCAACAACTGCGCCCCGAAATCGAGCGCGTGCTCGGCCACGTCGTCCACAGAGATTTCGCGCCCGACGTTGCGCGCACGCGCGCGACCGGCGCGTCTATCGTGCGCGCGACTGCTTGGAACATCGAGCGCGGCAAGCGTCTGGCCGGCATCAAACGCGTGCTCGGTGAGCACCCCGTCCTGCGCGCGAGCGACGTGCTGCTGCTGACGGAGTTGGACTACGGCATGGCGCGCACCGGCAACGCCGACGTGGCGCGCGAGATCGCCGAGACGCTCGGGATGAACTACGCCTTCGCGCCCTGTTATCTCGCGCTGAACAAGGGGAGCGGCGTCGAGGCCGATGTCGAAGGCGAAAACTCGCAGGCGTTACACGGCAACGCGCTGCTCTCGCGCTTTCCCCTGCGCCGCGTCCACTCGATTCCTCTGCCGAACGGCAAAGATAAGATGGCGGGCAAAGAGAAGCGACTCGGACAGCAACGCGCCGTCGTCGCCGACGTGGAACACCCCGCGGGCGAGTTTCGCGCCGTCAGCCTACACCTCGACGCGCACTCCACGCAGAGGCACCGTTACCGTCAGATGCGCCTCGTGCTCGATCATCTCGACAACCTCACGCCGCGCCTGCCCACACTCATCGGCGGCGACTGGAACACTTCGACCTACAACTCGCGCCGCGCCGTCTATTCGATCCTCGGCTACGCGCGCCGCGTGGCGATGGGCGTGGAGAACGTGGTCAAGAATCATTACCCGTACCCGGAGCGTTGGTTCGAGCGAAAACTCTTTGGCGAGTTGGAGCGGCGCGGTTATCTCTATCGAGAGTTGAACGCGCTCGGCGTCTGCACTTTGCACTACGACGTGGGCGACGCGACGGTGAATACGAACATGGGCGACTGGATTCCGCAATGGTGCTTCTGGTTCATCAACTGGGCGCTCAAGAAACACGAAGGCCGCTGCTCGCTCAAGCTCGACTGGTTCGCGGGCAAAGGAATCAAGCACGAGCACCCGCCGCAAATCGTCGGAGACTTACGCGACGCGGAAGGCGTGCTCTCGGATCACGATCCGATTGTGTTGGATTTCAGTCTTGAGAGTTGAAGCCTTAACTCTTGTGCTTCCTTAGTGTCTTTGTGCCTTGGCGGTGAATACTGCTTGATTTGTCATTAACCACAAAGGCACGAAGACACAAAAGGCACACGGAGAATAACAACTCAACGTGGCGGGGTTTGGATGCCGAGCGTGCTGTTCTTCGTCGCCGCGTCCATGCGCGATTTTATCCAGCGATAACCGAGCAGCACGGCGAGCACGACGGCGAAGAGGAGGGGGACAGTCGTGTCGGCCTTGACGCCCATGTAGTAATGAATGACGCCGCCGATGGCCGCCACGTAAGTCAGCTTGTGCAGCTTCGCCCAACGCTTGCCGCCGAGCCGTTTGATCATGCCGTTCGTGGAAGTCAGGGCGAGCGGCACGAGCAAAAGAAAACTCGCCATGCCGACGGTGATGAACGGACGGTTGGAAACGTCTTCGACGATCTCTCTGGCGTTGAAAAATTTGTCGAACCAGGTGTAAGTCAAAAAGTGCAGGAAGCCGTAGAAGAAGGCGTAGAGGCCGACGAGGCGGCGAAACTTGACGAGCCAGTTTGCGCCCGTGAGTTTACGCAAGGGGGTGACGGCGAGCGTGAGGAAGAGGAAGACGAGCGTGAGCACGCCCGTCGCACGCGTGGCAAATTCGATGGGGTTCGCGCCGAGTTTTCCTTGATAGGCGTCCCACGCGAGCAGCGTCGCGGGCACGAGTCCGTTCGTGAAGAGGACGATGCGTGTGAAGTTTATATCCGGCGCAGACATTCGCTCTCCCCGCGCTAAAAGTTGGCGCGCAAATCCATCCCCGCGTAAAGCCCCGCCACCTGCTCGGCGTAACCGTTGAACGGCAGCGTGTCGCGCAGGGAAAACTCGCCGATGCGCCGCTCCTTCGCCTGACTCCAACGCGGGTGATGAACTCGCGGATTCACGTTTGAATAAAACCCGTACTCGTCCGGCGCGGCGATGTTCCAAGTCGTCGGCGGCACTCTGTCCGTCAACGTGATCTTGACGATGGACTTGATGCCCTTGAAGCCGTACTTCCAAGGCACGACGAGCCGCAGCGGCGCGCCGTTTTGCGGCGGCAGCGTCTCGCCGTACAACCCGCTCGCGAGAATGGTGAGCGGGTGCAACGCTTCGTCCAGACGCAAGCCCTCGACGTAAGGCCATTCGAGCACGCCGCTGCGTTGATTGGGCATCCGCTTCGGATCGTGGAGCGTCTGGAAGGCCACGTACTTCGCCTGACCGAGCGGCTCCACCTGCTGCAACAACTTCCCGAGCGGAAACCCGACCCACGGGATGACCATTGACCAACGCTCCACGCAGCGCATGCGATAGACGCGTTCTTCGAGCGGCGCGATCTTCAAGAGATCATCGAGGTCGAACACGCGCGGCTTCTGCACCAGACCCTCGACGGAGACCGTCCAAGGGCGCGTGACGAAATCGCGCGCGGCAGTCGCCACTTTCGACTTGCCCGTCGAAAACTCGTAGAAGTTGTTGTAGTTCGTGATCTCCTGATAAGAGGTCAACGCCTCGCCGGGCGGCGGGGGAAAACTCTCCGCGCCTGCCTGCGCCGTTTGCACGTGCTCGATCTTCTCGCCCTTCACAGGCGGCGGCGCAGGCACGGCGAATTGACGATAGACGAATCCGGTGGCAAGCGTGCTGGCGGCAAACGCTGCGCCGCGCATGAAGTTGCGCCGCGTCAGGTACAATTTCTTGTCCGTGATCTCGCTGCTTTTGATGTCGTCCGGCTTCTTAATCAACATCTACGCTTTTAACACTCCGTCTAAAACTATGATGCCCGCGCACGCTGTCCTGTACACCGGAAATACGCGCGCCGTTTCAACTTCGGATTCCGGCGCGCGAGTTTATGAAGAGCAACTGACGGCGAGCCGCTTGCCCCAATCGGGCGGCGGCGCGGCGTAGCGTTCCTGTGCGGGCTGCTCCGCGAAAGGCGCACGCAGCACGTCGAGCAGACGCTCGATCTCCGTGTAATCGCGTCGCTCGGTGGCGGCGGTGATGGCCTGTTGCGCGAGATAGTTGCGCAGGACGTACTTCGGATTAACCTCATCCATGCGGCTCTTGCGCGCCGCGTCTTCACTCGTCTCCGAGAGCAGGCGCGCACGGTAACGCGCCGCCCACGCGTCGAACGCGGCAGGCTCGTAGAACATGTCGCGGAGTTCATCGTTCCGCGCATCGTCCGTCGTTTTGAAGTTGCCGAGACGACGAAAGAAGTTTGTGTAGTCAACCGCGTTCGTTTCGAGCAGGCCGAGCAGGCTCAAGAGCAACTCCGCATCCGCCTCGGCTTCCGTGTCGAAGCCTAACTTGGCGCGCATGAGTTCGCCGTAGTGCGCGGCGAAGGCGGGCTGGTACGCGTCGAGCGCGGCGTGTGCGTCGTCGCGCGTGATCAAAGGCGAGAGAGCCTGTGCGAGACAACTCAGGTTCCAGAGTCCGACGGCGGGCTGCCGGTCGAAAGCGTAGCGGCCTGAGTAGTCCGAATGATTGCAGACGAACGCCGCGTGGTAGTCGTCCATGAAGCCGAACGGCCCGTAGTCGAGCGTGAGGCCGAGGACGGACATGTTATCCGTGTTCATCACGCCATGCGCGAAGCCGACCGCTTGCCAGCGCGCGATGAGCCGCGCCGTGCGCCGCCCCGCTTCGAGCAGAAATTGGCGATACCTGTCTTCCGCTCCGGCGAGTTCGGGAAAGTGATTGGCGATGCAGTAGTCGGCCAACTCCCTGACGCGCTCGAACTGCTGCCGGTAATAAAAGACCTCAAACGTGCCGAAGCGCACATGGCTCTCCGACATCCGCACGAGCATCGCCGCCGTTTCAATCGTCTCGCGCCTGACCGGCTCGTCGCTCCCGACGATGCAGAGCGCGCGGCTCGTGGGGATGCCGAGCGCGTGCATCGCCTCGCCGCACAAGTATTCGCGGATGGTCGAGCGAAGGACGGCGCGCCCGTCGAAGCCGCGCGAGTAGGGCGTCTGTCCCGCGCCCTTCAAATGCAAGTCCCACTTCGCGCCGCGCGCGTTTCTCACTTCGCCCAGAAGGATCGCGCGCCCGTCGCCGAGTTGCGGCACGTAGCTGCCGAACTGGTGCCCCGCGTACAGCATCGCCAGAGGCTCCGCCCCCGGCAGCGCGCGACCGCCGCTGAAATATTCGACGAACTCTGGACGCTCGGCCTCGCGCGGATCGAGTTCGATCAACTCCGCCGCCGCCGGGTTGAAACTGACGAGGTAAGGGACGGAAAATTTGGTAGGGCTGACTTTTGAATAAAAGGCTGCGGGCAGGCGCGCGTAAGTGTTATCGAACGACAACTCTATCAATCTACGCATGTTCATTCCCCCTTGCACACTTTACTGCACACTGACGCTGAGGCAAGCCGCATCGAACTTACGAGCCACTCAACCCTTTGCGCCTTAAGTTCCGACCTTGCGCCTCCAGCGAGAACTGCTTTTCACGCTGGAGGCGCAAAGTCAGAACTTAAGGCGCAAAGGGTTGGACGTTGATTCTTAGTTGCAACTACTGATTACTCTAGCCCGCGCGTGAGCGCGCCGTGCAGTTTGTCGAGCGCGGCGTCGAGGATGTGGTCTTCGCGCGCGATGCAGAGGCGCATGCAGTTGTCCCACGCGTCGCTGTCTGTGAACGCGCTGCCCGGCACGGCTGCGACGCCTGCCTGCGCGATCAATTTTTCGTTGAGCCGCATCGCATCATTGCCGTGCCCTTCGGGGATGCGCGCCCAGACGTAGAAGGTCGAACCCGAATCGTAGATGCTAAAGCCCAACTCTTCGAGCACTCCTGTTACGCGCCGCCGCTTGTCCGCGAAGCGTTCGCGCAGACGCGTGTAGTAATCCGCGTCAACCATCAACACTTCGGCGAGAGCTTTTTGGAGCGGCGTCGGCGAGCAGACGTAGAAGACGTTGTTCGCATTGTTGAGCGGCGCGACGAGCTTGGCGTCGCCGTAGGCGTAGCCGAGCCGCCAGCCGGAGATGTTCCAAGACTTCGAGAAAGAGTTGACCGTCACGGTGCGCTCGCGCATCCCCGCCATCCCGGCGATTAAGATGTGCGACTCCGCGCCCGCGACGTAGTGTTCATAAACTTCATCCGAGATGCAGAGCAGGTCGAACTCCTGACAGACTTCGGCAATCGCCGTCAGTTCGGCGCGCGTGAAGACTTTGCCCGTCGGGTTGACGGGCGTGCAGACGATGATCGCGCGCAGCGGAAACTCGCGTCGCGTCTTCAACTCGCGGCAGCGCGCGCGCAACTCTTCCTTGTCGAATTCGAGCGTCTCGCGCGACAACTGCAAGACCTCTGCGCGGCCTCCGAGTTCTTCGATGATGCGGCGGTGATACGGATAATAAGGCTCGAAGATCAAGGCGGAGGCGTTTTTCAGATACGCGTCGGCGAGCGCGACGAGGCTTCCGGTCGCGCCCGGCGTGATGATGAGTTCGAGCGGGGTGGCCTGCGGGTCAACCTCGATGCCGTTAAAGACGCGTATCTTTTCCGCGACCACCTGCCGCAATTCCTTCGCGCCCTCGGCGGGGCTGTAGTGGTTCTGGCTCGCCGCGATAAGCTCGCTCGCCGCACGCGCGAGCCGTTCGTCAATCGCCAACTCCGATTGCCCCTGCACGAGATTTCCGTCCGGCGGCACGCGCCGCGTGATCAATCGAATGTCCGGCTTAACTCTTTTCATCTCGGTCATCATAAGCAGTTTCCTTTGCGCGGGTGCTGGACGAATCTCAGTCGGAGACAATTCGTGCGAATCGTAAATGTGGCGTGAATAAGCAGAGCGGACGGCAAAACTTTTCCTGCGCTTCAAGCGCGCGGGCGTCTGAGCAAAATTATGCCGAGAATGAGAAAGACGATGCCGACATAGAGGAACGCGCGCTGGCTGGCAATGCCGATTCCGAGAAAGGCCGTGCCCAGCGCGATGAAAGGGATGCCGCGTTTCGACATAAGGACGACTCCATTCTAACCTGCTAACGTGCAGTTCGCTGAATTTATTAAGCCACGTTCAAACTAAAGATACTTTTGAACCGCGAAACTTTCAACGCCGCGCGGTCGGTTTCTCGCACCTTCGGCCAACTAGGAGGGTTCAAAGTTCAGGCGCGCAGGCCGTTTGAATTAAAGTTTCGCGGAGGGCTTTGCTATACTCGCTCGCATGCCGAAAAAGAATTCTCCGAACAGCGTCACGGTGGGGCTGGTGCAGATGAGTTGCGCGCCTGAGCCTGCGTCCAACATGAAGAAGGCCATTGCGCGCATTGGCGAGGCCGCCAAACGCGGCGCGCAGGTCGTCTGTCTGCAAGAGCTTTTCCGCTCGCAGTATTTTTGCCAGACGGAAGACATCGAACTCTTTAAACTGGCCGAGACGATTCCCGGCCCTTCGACCCAAGCCCTCTGCAAGGTCGCCCGCCAGCACAAGATCGTCATCGTGGCCTCTTTGTTCGAGAAGCGCGCCGCCGGTCTCTATCACAACACGGCGGTCATTATTGATGCCGACGGGAAAGTCGCGGGCAAGTATCGCAAGATGCACATCCCGGACGACCCGCTCTACTATGAAAAGTTTTACTTCACGCCCGGCGACCTCGGCTTCGCGAGCCACGACACGCAGTTTGGCAAGATCGGCACGCTCGTCTGCTGGGATCAATGGTTCCCGGAAGCGGCGCGCCTGACCGCGCTCTCCGGCGCGCAGTTTCTCTTCTACCCGACCGCCATCGGCTGGCTGCCCGACGAAGACGAGGAGATGAACGAGGCGCAGCATCAGGCTTGGGAGACGATCCAGCGCGGGCATGCAATTGCGAACGGCGTCTATGTGGTCGTCGTCAACCGCGTGGGGGCGGAGGGCAAGTTGAAGTTCTGGGGTCAGTCGTTCGTCGTAGACCCGTTCGGTCGCATCGTGGCGAAAGCGTCTGCGGACAAAGAGGAAGTGCTCATCGTGGAATGCAGCCTCGACAACATCGAACGCACGCGGCAGAACTGGCCTTTCCTGCGCGACCGACGCATCGAATCCTATCAAGGCCTGGGCTATCGCTTCCTCGAAACGCCTTCGACCAAATCCTGACGCACGCGAACGAGCAGCTTGACCAAACGGATGAACGCGAAGTTTCAAACTCCCGCCGAACTCGGCTTCCGCATGCCGCCCGAATGGCACAGGCACGCCGCGACGTGGCTCACTTGGCCGAAAGACCCGCTCACGTGGCCTGAACGCGTGCCGCAGGTGGAAGAGACTTACTTGCAGATCATGGCCGCGCTCGCGCCGCACGAACGCGTCCACCTGCTCGTTGACGACGAAGCGACGGAAGCGTCGGTGCGTGCGCGTTGCAAGTTTGAAGCGAGCGAGAATGTGATCTTTCACCGCATCCCCACGGTTGATTCCTGGATACGCGACTACGGCCCGAACTTTCTCACGAGCGAAGGCGGCGAACTCGCCTACAACGATTGGATTTTCAACGCGTGGGGCGACAAGTATGAAGAGTTGAAAAAAGACGACGGCGTTCCGAAGCTTTTGGAGAGCGTGCTCGGCGTGCGTCGCTTCGAGCCGTGCATCGTGTTGGAAGGCGGCTCGATTGAAGTCAACGGCGCGGGCGTCGTGTTGACGACCGAACAATGCCTGCTCAACCCGAATCGCAACCCGCAACTCGACCGCGCAGGGGTGGAAACTTATTTAAAGAACTATCTCGGCGTCGAACAAGTTCTCTGGCTCGGCGAAGGCATCGTCGGCGACGACACGGACGGGCACATTGACGACATCGCGCGCTTCGTCGCGCCGGACACAATCGTCTGCGCGCTCGAAGACGACCCGACCGACGCCAACTACGAACTGCTCCGAGACAACTACCGTCGTCTGCAACTCGCACGCGACGCGCGCGGCGCATCCTTTCGTATCGAGACGCTCCCGATGCCCGGCATCGTCGGCGGGCGCGAGGACGCGGATCGCCTGCCCGCTTCTTACGCGAATTTCTACATCGCCAACAACGTCTTGCTCCTGCCCGTCTTCGGTCACCCGAACGACGCGCGCGCCGCCGACACGCTGCAACGCCTCTTGCCCGAACGTCGCGTCGTTCAGATCAACGCCGAGTCGCTCGTCTGGGGCATGGGCACGATCCACTGCCTGTCGCAGCAACAACCGGCAGTTTAACTTTAGAGAGACGTGAAGATATTGAGAGAACGAGCAGCGGGATGAATCCACAAATTTTAGAATTAACCGTAATCGGCGTCGCGATGCTCTTCTTTTTGCTGTTGAGCGGGGCGGCGGTCTTCGTATTCGTGCGTCAATATCGCCGCGAGCATAAGAGTGATGAGAAGTCGCGTGAGTGAGCGGGGGAATCGCTCCTGTCTCTAAGATAAAAGAAGTAAGAACTCACCGCAGAGACGCAGAGCCAAGCCGCAGAGAAAGCGTAGAGAAGTTTGAATGATCAACTCTCTGCCATGAACTCTGCGGCTTGGCTCTGCGTCTCTGCGGTGAAGGTTTTGGTTCCCTCCCCGAACCAACTCTATCGAGTCTTCAAGTATTCGATGATTGCCCAGCGTTCGTCGTCTGTGAGCAGGGGGCCGATGACGCCCTTGACGCGCGCGCCGTCGCGAAATTCATGTCCGGCGTTGGAGTTGCCGGTGATGTTGGTGCGTAGCTCGAAGCCGCCGGGGAAACTTCCGGTCTGGAAGCCGACGGCCTTCGGGTCGTATTCGAGATTGCCGACGAAGAAACGCGCGTCTCTTTTGTCAGCCGGGAGCAAGAGTTGATAGAGGTTGGGGACGGAGTTGTTGTGCAGGTAAGGCGCGGTCGCCCAGATGCCGTCCATGTTGCGCGCGCGGTAGCCGAGGGGCGCGCGAATATTGTTGGGGCGAAAGCCGTCCATCTCCTGTCGCTTCTCGGGCGGGATTCCCAGTTCGTCGTACTTTCGTTTCGCTACTTCCCCCGCGACGAACTGGGTCGCCGCCGCCGCCGTCACTGTCGGCGGCAGGTTGACGGGCGGCTTGCCGAGTTGGCCGGTGCGGGCTGTGCGCCGGTTGAAGTTGACGGCGTCGTTCGGGTCTGTGCCGATCACTTCGAGCGGGTACATGTTGATGCGTAGAAATACTTTTCCGAATTCGTTCGGCGGGGCTGGCTGGCTTTCGTGGCACACGGCGCAGTGTTGACGGTAGAGCGCGTCGCCGCGTGCGGCTTTCTCCCGGTCGATCTGCCCGAGCAGTGCTTCCGGCCAGCGCGGCGGCTGAAGTTTCTGCAACAGGGTTTCCATCAGGTGCACATTCTCGATCTTGACTTCGCTCTTGAACAGGTCTGCCGGGTCGCCTTTGAGCGCGACGGGGGTGTTCACGCCGAGAGCCTCGCCGACGTTGCGCGCCATGGGTTGCTGGATCGAGCCGTTCCACTGCACCCAATCGAAGGAAGGCGTGCCCCACAGGTGCGGGAAGCTGACGGGCGCGTTGCCGACGGCGAGGTTGTGTTCGTCGCCGATGCCCGTGGCGAGCACCAGATTGCCGCCCCTGCCGAGCGCGTCGAGTCGGCCAAAGCCTTCTTCGGTGGGATAGAGGTCTTTGACTTTCCCCTGCAAGATTTTGGCGAAGGTGCCGACGAGCGACTTCGTCATCTGCTCTCGCAGGCGCGCCCGTTCAATGAGACTATTCCTGTCGCCGAGAACTTTCTGCGCGAAACGCTCGAACTTGGGAAGGTTGACGAGAGTTCGGCCGATGCCTTCATACATCTCTCGAAAGAAGCCGTTCAGGTTGGTCATCGCGGGGCCGCCGTCAACGCGCATCGTCGTGCCGTTGAACCTGATCTGCCCCGTGTGGCAAGCCGCGCAAGTGACGCTGATGAACTCTCCGTCCGAAGCGACATCTTTGACCAGCCCGACGGGCAAGCGATCCGGGTTGTTCGTGGTGTCGGGGTCGGGAATCAGGTTGTAGCGTGCGGCTCTCGCGTCCGTAAAAAACGGCTGCTGCGCGAACCCGCCCTCTTCCACGGCGAGGAACCACTTGTAAGGAACCACGCGCGTCCCCTGACTCGTGTGATAGAACGCACGGCGGTCTTCCGTTGTCCACCCTTGAGTCGCCGCCGCTGCGTCTTGCTGCGCCGTGGGAGCAGGCGTTGGAGTCGCGTTACCGTCACCCGCTTTCTGTGTGACTTTGCATGCGAAAACGAAGCACGCGAACAAAGCGATCAACGCGATCTTGAGCTTGAACATGTTCCCTCTCCTTTGCGAATTGTAAACAACCGGCGGCACTGGCAACGGCGCGACTTTTATTCAGGGGCGGCTACGAATTTGTGTGCGGAAGATTAACGTCTTGAGGAGCGGTAGAACTACAAACTCGCGGCCGGACGGTCTGCGGCATACACGGGAGTTGACGAGGTCAAGGCTCTCGTCAACCGGCAAGCGAAGATCAAACGGAGGCAAGATATTCCCGCGCCGTGTGAATGTCAATAAATTTATCTCGCGGAGGCCGCTCCCCCGCATCAGGAGCAAGCGCAGCTAGAAAAAGCGTCGCGCCATCTGTCTGCGCAGACAAATGGCGCGACGCTTTTTCCACTTGCGTCGTCTGTGATTGGCCGCGACTTACAGGATAGTCACGACGGTTGAAGCTGCGCCCGTGTTCCCGGCTTGATCCGTGGCGCGCACGGTGACGCGGCGGCGAGCGCGGGAAACGAAGACGCGATTAATAAAACGGAAATGAGAATGTTCAACTGTCGGCTCCTGCCGGAAACGTCCGTAATTTAACGTGAGATTCGACTTAGGATTTAACCGCGCCACGATTTCAATTTCTGAAAACGCTTGACGACCATGCTGCGTTTGAGCGGCGTGAGACGGTTAATGAAGAGTATGCCGTCGCAGTGATCCGTCTCGTGTTGGAGGCAGCGGGCGGCGAGTCCTTCGGCTTCGCGTTCGTACCATTCGCCCCGCACGTCCTGTGCGCGGAGCGTCGCGCGCGCCGCACGTTTCAAAGGCGAGTGAACTTTCCCGACCGACAGACAGCCCTCATCTCCGGCCTGTTCGCCCTCCGTGCCGACGATCTCCGGGTTGGCCGCCACGAGTTTGATCCCTGCGCAGTCCATCACGAAGAGACGCAAAGAGAGGCCGACTTGCGGCGCAGCCAAGCCCACGCCCTCCTCCGCGTACATCGTCTCGAACATGTCCGCGCACAGGCGCGCCAACTCTTCGTCGAAGTTCTCGACCGGGTCGCCCAACTCGTTCAACACCTTCGCCGGGTATTCCGTTATCCTCATCAACGCCATCTCTTTTATTTTGTCCCGTTCGCTTGTGATATGCTGCCTGTTCCCGGAATTTTACCCGATATGAAACAATATCACGACCTGCTCAAATCCATTCTCGCCCACGGGACGGAGCATCAAGACCGCACGGGCGTCGGCACAATCTCCCACTTCGGCTATCAGACACGCTTCGACTTGCGCGCGAGTTTTCCCATCGTCACCACCAAGAAAATTCCCTTTCGCTGGATCGCGGAGGAACTCTTCTGGTTCCTCTCCGGCGACACGAACGAAGCGAACCTGCGCGCGCGCGGCGTGGACATCTGGGCTGAATGGGCTGACGCGGAACACACCGCGCGCTTCGGTCGCACGGAGGGCGATCTCGGCCCCGTCTACGGTTATCTGTGGCGTTCCTTCGGCGGGCATTACCCGGCGCGCGACGGCGTGGATCAGATCGCGCGGCTCGTGGAAAGCATACAAGAGAATCCAAACTCGCGCCGGCTGATCGTGACGGGTTGGGATCCGCGCGTCTCGGAGGAAGTCGCTCTCCCGCCGTGTCACACGCTCTTTCAGTTCAAGGTCGAAGCCGAAAAAGTTTTGCACTGCCAGTTGTATCAACGCTCTGCGGACGCCTTCCTCGGCGTGCCGTTCAACATCAGTTCCTACGCGCTGCTGACGCGCATGCTCGCGCACGTGTGCGAGTTGGAAGCAGGCGAGTTTATCTACACGCTCGGCGATTATCACATCTACCAGAACCATCTGGAACAGGTGCACGAACTGCTCGCGCGCGAGCCGCTTGAGTTGCCGCAACTGGAAATCAGAGACGACGCCCGCCGCTTGCGCGGACTCAAGGGGCTGCTCGACATGCGCTACGAAGACTTAAACCTCGCCGGTTATAAATCGCACGGGAAGATCGCCGCGCCGGTGGCGGTATAAATCAGGCGCAGGGGTCGTTCAAAAGCGGCTCGGACGGCGGCGCGAATTTTGGTGTTCATAATTTCATGTCAATCATCGGCATCGTGGCAGTTGATCGAAACGGAGCAATCGGCAAGGGCGGCGCGATCCCCTGGCACTATTCCGCCGACATGAAGTTTTTCAAGGAGCAGACCCTCGGCCACGCGTGCGTGATGGGTCGGCGCACGTGGGCGTCGCTGAAGAGGCCGCTCAAGGAACGTCTGAATATCGTGTTGAGCAGGTCGGCGGAGGCGGAGACGCCGGAAGCGGAAAATGTCATCGTGCTGCCGGACAAGCGTTCCGCGCTCGCGCTCGCGCCCTACCTTTCCTGCCACCTCTACATCATCGGCGGCGAGCAAATTTACAGAGCTTTCCAGCCCGACATAGAGCGTTGGATCGTCACCGAGATTCCGCTCTCGATTGACGGCGCGGACACCTTCATGCCCGAGAATTACTTACAGAATTTCAAGCCCCAACGCACGCTCTCACTCGCGGACGAACTCCATGTGACCTTCTACGAAAGAACTTAGAGCTTCTTTCCAAACCACGGACACCCTCTCAAACGCTTCAAGTTTTCTGTGCGTCTTTGCGCCTCCAACGTGAGTTTAAATTTCTCGCAAAGACGCACAGAAAAACAGAACATAAAAGGCAGATTTCCGGTACGAGTTTTCGGATCGCAGCCGCGACCGCCGGAAAGCTCTTGCGCCCGCCGTTTTTTCGTTGCTACACGCTTTGGGTACGAGCATGCCCGATATGGTAGAGCGCGCCGTTTTTGCCGCCGCGCGACGTGGAATTGCCTGCCCAACAGCCACGTTTCCTGTGGCACCCGGCTTGCTCTAATTACTACACCATGACCACCAACGCCACAACTTACCCCATCTGGCAAAACGCCGAAGCTCCATCAACCACGGCAAACGAGAAAGCACCCCTTCCCATGAGCGACCATGCCCTCGCGCAACGCGCGGCGAGCGGGGATTTAGCGGCCTTCGAGACACTCTACGAGCGGCACAACCGGAGAGTCTATTCCCTCTGCCTGCGCATGACCCAGAACGTGGCCGAGGCCGAAGACTTAGCCCAGGAAGCCTTCAT
>DASYMM010000347.1:0-4939 GCA_036009085.1 Pyrinomonadaceae bacterium
CCCGATGCTCACCGTGACGCGCCCGGCTTCGGGAATCTCCGTCTCTTTGATGGTCTTCCGCAGACGTTCGGCCACTTCGAGGCCGTGCGCGAAATCCGTCTCCGTTAAAATTATGGCGAACTCCTCGCCGCCGATGCGCGCCGCCGTGTCAACGCCGCGCGTGCCCGTCTGCAAGACGTGGCCGAGCCGACGCAGAGCCTCGTCGCCGCCCTCGTGCCCGTAAGTGTCGTTGACGCGCTTGAAATGGTCTATGTCGAGCATCAGGAGGCAGAACGGGTGGCCGTAACGACGCGTGCGCGCCACTTCGCGTTCGAGTTGCCGCTCGAAGCGACGCCGGTTCGCCAAGCCCGTCAGGTGGTCTGTGAAGGCGGCTTCTTCGCAGGAGTCTAGATAGTTTTTGAAGTCGAGGAGCGTGCGCGCGCGTCCGAGCAGGAGATCGAGGTCGGTCGGGTCTGTGATGTAGCCCATCGCGCCGACGTGCGAACCGCGCCGCACGTCCTGCGCTTCGCCTTTGGCCGCCGTCTGGATGATGACGGGGATAAAACGCGTCTGCGGGTTGGCGCGGATGCGCTTGACCATCTCGTAGCCGTCGAGGTTGGGCATCATCACGTCGGTCACGATGAGGTCGAAGGGCTGCGCCTCGACCGCCGCCAGCCCTTCCAAACCGTCCGTCGCCGTGTGGACGGTATAACCGGCCATCTCCAAAGCGACTTTCAACAACTGCCGCTTATCCGGCTCGTCGTCAACCACCAGCACAGTGAATTTGCTTAACATAATCTCCGCTTACATCTGCCCCGGCAGAGTTGAAAAGAGGTCTTGCATGAGCCCGTTCTTCATGTTAGAGTGCGTTTTAACAAGGACGGTTGCCGTTTTGTCAGCCCACGTTTGATCCCGAAGTGCTTACCTGAATCCTTTCGATCATGTACGAATAAAGCTTAAACTTTAACCGAACGTGCGCTTGTGTATTTGCGCCAGCTAGCAGCAGCAGACCCACGCTTCCTTGCCCGTTTGCTAATCAACTTTTCTTCAGCTTTCAGACGCCTCTCCTCGCTCGTGTCCGGCAGTAAAAGCTGAAATCGCTTTTCCTTAACGAAAACTACTTCCGAGGTTTCCCCCATTATGCCGCAAAGAAGAGCCTGCGATCTGAGTCTGGCAGACCGCGCAGACATTATACGCCAATCCGAACTCGCCGCCGGTCTCGACGAGGCGATGGTGGCGAAACTTGCCGCCGCTTCCACGGCCATAGACTTTCGCCGTCGCCGCTTCGTCTATCGCGACGGCGACACGTCGGACGCGCTGTATTTGATCGCGCGCGGGCGCGTCAAACTGTGCCGCAGCGAAGCGGAGACGGGTCGGGAAGCCGTCATAGATATACTGCCCGCGGGTTCGCTCTTCGGCGAATACGCGCTCTACGGGTCGGGGGCAAGACAGATGTGCGCCGTCGCCTTTGAGCAGGCGCGGCTGCTGCGGATTCCGGTGGGGGATTTTCAGGAGGCCATGTCTCAAAGCCGCACGCTTTATGATTACACTTTCCGTCTGGTCGGTCAACGACTAGCTCGTTCCGAGCAGCGCGTGGCCGACTTCGCGCTCGACGCCATCCCGGCGCGGCTCGAAAAACTCCTCCACGAACTCTCCGAACGCTACGGCCAACCCGGCACCGACGGCGTCCTCATCGATCTCAACTTGCCGCACCGCGAAATCGCCTCCATCGTCGGCTCGACGCGCGAAAGCGTCACCGTCCGCTTGAACGACATGCGCCGCGCGGGTATGATCGATTTCGTTGACCGCAAAATTTTAATCAAGCCGCCGCCGCCGACCGAACTGGCGACGGCCTGAAAAGGAAAGACAGGGCAAGGGGAAAGGGGTAAAGGGTAAAGGACAAGAAAAGAGCACGTTCATCGTGCGCTGCCTTCTTCATCCATTACCCTCTACCCCTTTCCCTTTCCCGTAGCTAATTTTTATGAAGTGCCCGAAATGCAAAAAGCCCGTGAAATGGGAAGACAATCCGTACCGTCCTTTCTGCTCCGAACGCTGCAAGCTCATAGACTTCGGCCACTGGGCTGACGAAGACTATCGTGTCCCCGCACACGACTCGCGCCCCTCGCTCGAAGAGACGGAGCAGGGCGAGGAAACGATGAATGATGAACGCGGAACGATGAACTAGCGCCCGGAAGGATTCAGAACACAGGAGTCAGCAGGAAGACCCCGCGCATATTTCATTCCGACCACTGTATTCTGAATCTGCTTTCTGTCTTTCCGTTCATCGTTCCGCGTTCATCCTTCATCCTTTCTTCCCCGTCGTGTAGAATACGGCGCATCTCCCACAATACAGGAGTTTTGGAGTTAGCATGTCAATGCGTTCTTATCTGTCGAGACGTTTGCCCGTAGTCGTTTGTGGCGCGCTCCTGTCGCTCGTGCTCGCCGGGTGCGGCACGACCGATTACACCGCTTCGTCAAACAAAGCGACGCCGCAGACGCCGCAAGGCACGCGCCTGCCGCAAACCGCGCTCCCGATGCCGCCCGTGGCGACGGCTCACGAGTCTTCTTCTTCCACCACCGCGCCGAACGGCGTTGACGTGGTGCACGCTTCGACGTGGACGACGCTCGACGGGCGACGCGCGAAGGGCGCGGACTTCGCGGGCAAGGTGCTTGTGCTCGATTTCTGGGCGACCTTTTGCCCGCCCTGCCGCGACGAAGTGCCGCACCTCATCGCTTTGCAGCGTCGCTACGGCGCGCAGGGGTTGCACGTCGTCGGCTTGAACGTGGGCGGCGCGGAAGACCGCCCCAAAGTGCCCGACTTCATAGAGGAGTTCGGCATTCAATACGCCCTCGGCTACCCGGACGATCAAATGGCCGACCTGTTCTTCGCGGAGACCTCTGCGATCCCGCAAACCTACGTCTACGACCGCAAAGGGCGTCTCGCCAAACGCTTCGTCGGCTTCGACCCGCAAACCGCCGCCGAACTCGAACGCGTCGTACAAGCAGCACTTGAGGAGAAAGAGTGACGAGTGACGAAAAAGTCTGAAGTCTGGAGTCTGAGGTCTTAAGTCTGAAAATTCGGCCTCTTGACTTTAGACTTCAGACTCCAGACTTAGGTTAAAAAATGAGAAGAGCCAAAATTCTTGCCACTCTGGGGCCTGCCTCGCGCGAACCGGCGACGCTCGAAGCGTTGCTGGCGGCGGGCGCAAATGCCGTGCGCATCAACATGTCGCACGGCACGCAGGAGGAGCACGCCGAGACGATTCGCCGCGCCCGCGCCGCCGCCGAACGCATGCGCCGGCCGCTCGCAGTCCTCGTAGACCTCTCCGGCCCGAAGATCAGAACCGGCGTGCTGCAAGGCGGGCAGCCCGTCATGCTCGAAGAGAACTCGATCTTTACGCTGACCACGCGCTCAGTCCCCGGCAGTTCCCGCGAAGTCTCCACCAACTACGCAGGGATCGCGCGCGACGTGCGACCCGGCGCGCGAATCCTTTTGGACGACGGCGCAATCGCCCTGAGCGTCGAGCGCACGACCGAGACGGATGTGGTCTGTCGCGTCATCAACGGCGGCATGTTGAACGAACGCAAGGGCATCAATTTGCCGGGCGTCATCCTCCCGATTCCATCTCTCACCGACAAAGACCGGCGCGATCTGCAATTCGCCGTCCGCGCGGGCGCAGACTACATCGCGCTCTCTTTCGTGCGCCGCGCCGAAGATTGCCTCGAAGCGAAGGCGCTCATTAAAGCGGCGGGCGGCAAGGCTCCGCTCGTCGCCAAGATCGAGAAGTCGGAGGCGATAGATCATCTGGACGAGATCATCGCCGCCGCCGACGGCGTGATGGTCGCGCGCGGCGACCTCGGCGTCGAGACGAGCGTGGAACTCGTGCCCGTCTATCAAAAACGGATCATCGAAGAAGCGAACAACGCGGGCAAGTTCGTCATCACCGCCACGCAGATGTTGCAATCCATGATCAACGAGCCGCGCCCGACGCGCGCAGAAGCTTCCGACGTGGCGAACGCCGTGTGGGACGGCTCGGACGCGTTGATGCTCTCGGCTGAGACGGCGACCGGGCAATATCCCGTGGCGACGGTAGCGACGATGGCGCGCATCATCGAATCGGCGGAGACAGGCAGGAGCACCGGGTCGAGTTCGGTGACGAAGTGGGCGGGCAAACAGTCGGGTCGCGTCAGTCGCGCGATCTGCGAGGCGGCGGCCTTTGCGGCGGAAGAGATGAGCGCGAAAGTGATCGCGGTCTTCACGGAGTCGGGGCTGATGGCGCGTCGTCTCTCGGCTCTGCGTCCCGCGCAACGCATCGCCGCGCTCACGCACTCGCGCGACGTGTTGAACGAACTCGCGCTCATCTGGGCGGTCGAGCCTCACGTCTATCCGCAGCCGCAGAGCACGGAAGACATGATCTCGACGGGCGACCGCACGCTCATGGAAGCGGGCATCGTGCAGCAGGGACAGATCATCGTCCTGATGGCGGGGAGGCTTTCGGGATTGGGGCTGTCGAGTTCGATGACGCTGCACGCGGTCGGGGAAGACCTCTCGAAGCAACCTTGAATTGGAATTGATTGCGCGCTGGCAAATCTCCGCCGGGGAAGTGTCCACGTGGCTGCCGCCTCTGCTCTACGCGGCAGCCGTCGTCGTCTCGGCGTGGGTGCTCTCGGACGCGCGCCGTCGCGGGTTTCGTCTCTACGCCGTCGCCCTCTGGACGCTCGCCACGCTCATCTCCCCTCCCGTCGTCTTTCCCCTCTACCTCATCACGCGCATCTTCACACAGAAACACGACGCGACGCCGCAGCCGCTCGAAGCGTCAACTTCGCTCGCAGACACAGAGGCCGTAGACTCTACGGCACACGCGTCAAGCTCAGGCGACGCGGGCGAACAAACCGACGCCGTCTCGTCCGTCGCTGCATCGTCCCCCGCCGGGTCGCCGGAAGAAATTCATGCCCCCTT
>DASYMM010000348.1:0-14708 GCA_036009085.1 Pyrinomonadaceae bacterium
GTCTTGAAGCCGTCGCCCTGAATGGCGCTGTAGTGAACGAAGATGTCTGAAGAGCCGGGCTGTTCGATGAAACCGTAACCCTTCGCATTGTTGAACCACTTGACCTTACCGGTAATTCTAGGCATAGCTAACGAATCCTCCTAACGATTCGGTGAATCGGTACAAAAACAGTTTTCTTTGTTCTCGTGCCGGTGGGGTTAATACTCTCATGAGCCGGAAGCGTTTGAGCGAACGCCCCCGTCGGAACTACATGACAACAAAAAAGCCCGCACATGGCGAACCGGCGTCAAAGCGCGTTCTTCACCACGGACGGACTAAGCGGGAGACTAACAAACTCATTTCGGTCTTACTTCTAACACTAAGCGGATGAACGAGTTTTGGCTGTCAACTCGTTCTTCGTAAAACGACGGCGCATACTAAGCGAACGCGTCTTGAACTGTCAAGAAAAAAATACTCCGAACGCCTGCCACGGACACGCGCGCCGCTCAGGGCTGCGCGCACATCCTTGCGTAACTCGCGCTCGGGGGCGCGGGCAAATATGCGCGCGGGTTGACAGGCTCTTCGTTGATGCGCACTTCGTAATGCAGGTGCGGCCCCGTGGATCGTCCGGTCGAGCCGACGCGCCCGATCTGCGCGCCGCGCGCGAGTTGCTGTCCCGCCTCAACTTCGATCTTCGAGAGATGCCCGTAGCGCGTCGTCAGCCCATCGCCGTGGTCGAGGATGATGACCTGTCCGTAGCCGCTCTGCGTGCCCGCGAACTTCACCGTGGCGATGCCCGCCGCATAGACGGGCGTGCCGCGCTCGGCTGAGATGTCCTGACCCGAATGAAACTCCGACGAGCCGCCGCCGAAAGGATTGCGACGGCCGCCGAAACTATCCGTCGTCTCGCCGCCTGCGACAGGCCAGAGCGAAGGGATGCGCGCGCGTTCGCGCAGGGCGGATTCGGCTGCGCGCAGTTCCTGTTCGAGTTGGGCGGCGCGCGTCTCAACTTTGGCGATGTCCGCCGCGTCCATCTCTTCGAGCGGGCCACCCGCGCCGCGCTCGCTCGTGCCCTGCGGCTTCGTCTCCGCTTCGTTCTGCGCGGGCGTCGTCGAGCCGGAAATTTCCGCGATGCGACGCGAAGTGTCCTCGATGGCGTCCACGCGATTTTCCAACTTTTCGAGTTGCTGACGCTGTTTTTCGTTCTCCACGCGCAAGCGCGAATTTTCCTGTTCGATCTTCAAGTGCTGCGCGGCGCGAAACATGCCGTAGAGGCCGTAGAGCGCGGCGCACATGACGAGGCAGAGGAATGCGCTGGCTGCCTTGAGCCAGCCTTTATGAATGCTGATGCGGCGGATTTTGGAACGCGAGCGCGAGGTACGGGCGACGATAAAAGCGTATAAACGGTCGTCTCTGGTCATCGGGAGGAGGTGCTCCTTTATCACTAAATCTGCGCGTAAAACACACAGGGAACAGCGCAGAATAAGCGCGAAAGTCACTGTCATCCGAAGCGGGCGACGGTGCGCATGAAACCACAATTGGGGGCTTCTTTTATTAGGTTTGACCTGCCTGATTTGGGCAGTTCGGCAGCTTGATCAGTAAAAACTCAACCACGAGGCGAGCCGCTTGATCTGCTTAAGGGGCAGCACCCTATCACACCCCGCCAAAGGATTGCAACCGACGAAACCTCAGAAAATCCTTTAACTAAAGACAAATCCCGGTGCAAAATTGCGCCCTACAACTTTGAACCGGGACTCCGTCTGAACTCAAAAATGGACTCGTGATCGGCTACTCTCCGCCCTCGCGCCGACGCCTGCCGCGACTGCGAAGCATCGTCAAAACGATCAGGAGAAACACGCCGACGAAGGCGATGATGATGGCTATTTTGAGCGCGACCATCAGGAACGCGACGAGGGCGATGAGTTGTTTGACCAGTACGATGAGAAGCGCGATGAGCGTCAGGATGCCGCCCCAACGACCAAGAATTGCCAGTAGTGCCATGATATAAAAATCTCCCTCGTGCTAATTATTTCCGTGCGCGCCAGCGTGGGCTGGTTGCTTGTCACGCCCTTGCCCGCTTGCTTCAAGTTACTGCCCGCGCGCCTTCATCATAACAAAGAACTTCTCCGCATGGCGAGACGCGCTAACGTGTGTGCGCTCGTCTCGTCGCGCGTCCGAATCCGAAATCTTCACGCGCGCGGATCAAACGGCCACGAAGTCGCATCCGTGCGGCGCGCGCTCGACAGTTGCGAATTGAGTTCGCCGGTGCTGAAGCGCGTCATGTCGAGCGGCGCGCTGTTGTTGCCCATAAAAGAGGGCGACGCGCCCGTCGCGTCAAAGGCGTCGCGTTCGCGGCGCGAGCGCAGGAAGTCGAAGAGCATGTATGCGCCGAGCACGACGAGCGCGACGGGGAGCATCTGGCGCACCGGAAACTGCACGCCGAAAAACGTGTTCAGCAAAAAGATCGAGCCGAGCGCGATGAGCACGATAGCCCACGCGAGCGGATGCCCGTAGAGGCGTCGCGCGATGGGATCGGTTTCGGCGTTGGGCGCAAGCCCCGCGCTGATGAGTTGCGCCGTGCGGTAAGAATCAACCGCCGCAAACAACCAGACGCCGAGCGCACAGAGCACGAAGAACGACGCGGCGTTTGTCACCGCAGCCATGTGCCAGCAACTCGCGAAGAGCGCGAACTGCACCAGAGCCTTCGAGGTCTGCCCGTTGTAGGCCGCGCCGAGTCCGGGGACGAAAGAGAGAAGCGTCGCTACCCATTTGGAAGTGCGGCGTTGGAACTGCTGCGGCGCGTGGAGCAGAGCCGTCTGTTGCTGCAAGAGTTCGACGCCCGCGACGATGCAGTCCTGACAATACGGAAACCCGCGGATGCGATGATCGCACGCCGGACACAATGGCCGCGCGCAACGACTGCACTGCACGACCGCCGCATTTATGTTGTGATAAGAGCAGTTCATCAACTTGTCTAAACTTGCCTTCGGCAATTTACCGCTGCAACTAAAACTTGCTTTCGTTATACGCTACTCGCGTAACCAAAACTTGCCTTCGTTAGTGGTTGCCGCTTCAACCAAACGATTTCACTCGACAACTTCAACCGCCACTTCAACGGCGCGCCTGAATCGCCGCGTCCTGATTTCAACTTAACGCTTTGGCGCGTCGGTTTGTTTCTCCTGCGCGTTTGAGCCGTTCGTTGCGGGCTGCGCGTTCTGTTGCTGCTGCGTTGTCGGCGTCGTCGCGCCTTTCTCGTTTTGCGCGGGCGAGCCGAGCAAATTTTCCAGACTGCCCGCCACCTTCCTCAAGTCGCCGGACATCACTGCGCGTCCGACGGGCAAGTTCGCGCCGCGCTCGTAAGTCCTCGACGCGAAGCGCAAACTCGCGCGATACATGCCGCCGATTGAGCCGTCGTCCGAGAGCGTGCTCGTGCCGACGAGGACGGCGACGAGGAGCATCGTGGCGACGGTGGCGAGTTGGGGCGAGACGATTGAGTCGAGCCAGCCGCGTACCATTTCGGCAAGTCGTGCCGTGAGCGGCGCGCGTAAATTTTCCGCTTGCGTGGTGCCGAGCGTGGCTTGAAGTATTCGCGCGTGCAGGGCGGCGGGCACGGGGCGTTCCTCGCTGATGTAGGTGTAGCACGCGCCGATGGAGCGCACGACTTCGCCCGGCAGATTCGTGCAACTCGCGCACAAAGCGGCGTGTCGCTCCCAACGATGGTAGAGCGACGCGGGCAAAAATCCGTCGAGGTAATCGGTCAGGTAATCTTCAAACTCCGCGCACGTCATCGCCGATTCGGGCGCGGTGCTCATCAGGATGCGCGCGTCGAGACTCGGCGAAGGCGCGGGCACGGTCGCCGTGCGGCAGACGCGCAGCGTGTTTTTGACTTCACTTAAAAGATCGTGACAGACGGGACACCGGAGCGCGTGCCCGTTAAACGCGCTCTGCGTCTGCGTGTCGAGCAAGCCTTCGAGGTAATCGGTCAGACGGTCTTCAAATTCAGCGCACAGCATCTTTATTCTCGTTTCACCCTTCTTGTTAAATGATGTACGCGGAACGATGAACGATGAATGACAGGCTCAAAGTGTTGATGGTTGATTTTAACTTCATCGGTTCTCCCACATCCTTCCGCGTTAAACTAAATTTCAAACTAAACATCGCGCGTCTAATCAAACGTCGCTCATGGCGACGACGCGCATCCGTCGCAAAATTTTCGCCAGTTCGATGCGCCCGCGATTGATGCGCGATTTGACGGTGCCTTCCGGTATCTGCAAGAGCTCAACGATCTCCTGATAGCTCAACTCTTCGATGTCGCGCAGGATGACGCAGGTGCGCAGGTCGGGCGCGAGTTTGTCAATTCCCGCTTGCACCTGCTCGCCGAGTTCGCGCCGCTCCATGTCCACGTGCGGCGAAGAGTTGGCGGCGCGCAAGTGATAGGTGTGGCCTTCCAAGTCTTCGCCCTGCGAATCCTGCGGCGCGCGTTGACGCTTGCGGTAATCGTCAATGACCAAATTACGCGCGAGGCGCATCAACCAGTTTTGCAGGTCGCCCTGCTTGGGGTCGTACTGTTCGAGCGAGCGATAGACGCGGACGAAAACTTCCTGCGTCAAATCTTCCGCCGCGTCCGTGCGCGAGGTGAAGCGGTAGGCGAGATTGTAGATGCGGCGGGAATAGAGAGACACGATCTCCTCCCACGCCGCGCCATCGCCAGCGCGACATCTCCTGACCAGTTCGGCACCGTCGTTGACCGTCAAAGCCTTTGCAGCTCCCAACACTTCCGACGCCCTTTCCGCCTCCCGCCGCTACCCGAAAACTGGAACTTCAGCGGCGAAGAACTTGATTGCCGTACCCGTTTACGACGGGCGGAAAGGGAAAGTTCCCCGTAAATCAAGGGGCTAAAAGCACTAAGCCATGGGCGGCGGGAGACGAACGGAAGCGGTTCGAGCGAGCGGTCGAAGCGTTCGGAAAACTCGCCCCAACCCTGTTTCTCGCTTTTTCCGCCCGGCAGACAGGGCGGCGTTTCGGTCTCCCGGACGCCATTCGCCCTTTCGTGCGCCGGGTTTCGTCCGCGTTCTTTCCTCCGGCCTGCCTTCTTGCGACTTGATCTTGAATACTGTAGCCTTACGAGGCCACCCAATATATTGTGGTCGCTAAGTCGTGAGAGGTCAAGAGACGCGCCAACGCCCGCGCCATTATTTGGTCGAAAAATCTTCCGAGAGAACAGCCTGATTTGCGTCGTTATCTCAAATTCATAATTTTGACTTTGGTGGCCGCCGCCGTCCTCTGGTGGTTCGGGCGCGGCTTGGACTGGGCGGGCGTGCGCGCGGCCATCGGCAAGTCCGACTGGCGACTCATCGCGCTCGCCGTCGCTATCGTCTGGACGACCTACTTCGTGCGCGCACTGCGCTGGCGCGCGCTCCTTGCGCCGCTCACGGAAGCGAGCCTGCGCGAACTGTTTGCCGCGACAACCGTTGGGTTTAGCGCGGTCTTTTTGATCGGGCGGGCGGGCGAAGTGGTGCGCCCGACGTTTCTGCCGCTGCGCGACCGGCGCGTGCGCCCCGCGACGGCTTTTGTGACCATCGGCGTCGAGCGGATTTACGACATGGTGGCGGTCGTCGTGCTCTTCGCGGTCAATTTGATCTGGTTCCGCGCGCCCGGAGGCGGCGACGCAGCGGCCTACGCGCGCGTGCGTCAGGCCGGAATCGTGCTGCTGGTCGCGGCGGCGGTCGGCATCTTCGCGCTCGTCGTCTTCAAAAGATATTCGCGTCAAGTAATTGACTGGTGCGAGGCGAAGTTTGCGCGCCAGACCGGACTGCTCAAACGCGCGGGCAACTTGTTGACGCACCTGCTCGAACAGGTGGCGGGCGCGCTCAGCGTGCTCGTCTCGGCGCGCGAACTCGCGTTGACGGTGGGGTTGACCGCGCTTTTGTGGGGCATTATCGCGGTGGCGAACTGGCTCGTGTTGCGCGCCTTCGGGTTGCCGTTCGGCGCGACGGAGACTCTGTTCGTACTCGGTTGGGCTTTGGTCGGGTCGCTCGTGCCGACGCCGGGCGGCGCAGCCGGAGCGTTTCATGCAGCCACCGCCGCCGGGCTGATCTTTCTCGGCGTCGCGCGCGAAGAGGCCGCCGCCATCTCCATCGTGCTGCACCTCGTCGTCTTCGCGCCCGCCGTCGTCTTCGGCCTCTACTATTTCCTGCGCAGCGACGTGAGCCTCGAACGCCTCCGAAGCCTCGCGACGACGGACGCGCACGATACGGAACAGCGAGACGAAGCGGACGCCAATTTGCCGCGCCGCGCAAGCGCGGAGACTTAAGAAGGGGGTGACAACACTCCTCCCGCGCCTGACATTTTTGCTTCTATGCGTCTTCGGTTTTAACTTTGCGCCTTTGCGAGAACTGCTTTTCACGCAGGAGGCGCGAAGAGTTGAGTTGGCGAGTTTGGTTTTGAAGTCAATTGTGAGGACGAGCAAGGGCTGGCGAGCGAGTCCGGGCGGGTGCGGCGTTGGCGCAGCCGGGCGGCCTTGAGTTTTCCCAGACTGTTTAACTTTGGAGTCTCTATGAAATGTCCTTTCTGCGGATACCTCGAAGACAAGGTGGTTGACTCGCGTGAGTCGCGCGAGGGCGACGCGATTCGGCGTCGCCGCGAATGCCTCAAGTGCGAGCGACGCTTCACGTCCTACGAGCGCATTGACGAAATCCCCTACATGGTCATCAAAAAGGACGGGCGGCGCGAGCCTTTCGACCGCACGAAGATCATGGCCGGACTGTTGCGCGCCTGCGAAAAGCGACCCGTCCCTTCGTCGAAACTCGACGGCATCGTCAACCAGATCGAAAAGTACGTGCAGGAGTCGCCGGAGCGCGAACGCCCGACGAGCAAGATCGGCGAGATGATCATGCGCCGCCTCAAAGAACTTGATAAAGTGGCCTACGTGCGCTTCGCCTCCGTCTATCTCGAATTTGAAGACGTAACCGAGTTCATGCACGAACTGAAAACCCTCGTGCGCTCGCGCCAGAGCGGCGGCAGCGGCGCGGCAACGAAAAGAGCGTGAAAAGAGTCTGAAGTCTGGAGTCTAAAGTCTCGAATCACCGGCAACTCGTAACAGTTCGCTGGACTTCAGACTTTAGACTCCAGACTTCAGACTATTAAGAAACGATGAGAAACGTAGGGCGAGTTATCGGGTTGGAGCGGATCGAGATCGAGCGTCTGCGCAATCGCGTGGGGCGTCTGCTGGCGGCTTTGCAGGAGGTGGCAGACGACGGTTCGCTCGCCGTGCCGGGAGCGTGGTCGCCGCCGGTTGACCTGTGTGAGACGGAGGATGCGGTGTGCGTCGCGGTGGAACTGCCGGGCGTCGCGGCCGACTCGATTGAGGTCAGTTTAACGAGCAATTACCTGCGAATCAGCGGCAAAAAGAAGCGGCGCGTACTTCGCGGCTCGATCTCGCATCTATGTTCAGAGCGAAGTTACGGCAACTTCAATCGCACCGTCCCGCTGCGCTGGCCTGTGCGCGTGCGCGGCGCGACGGCGGAACTCAAAAACGGACTGCTCCGCGTCCATCTGCCCAAACTCGCAGACCGTCGCGGCGCAGAATTCAAAGTACAAATTAAGGAAGTGACGAGTGACGAGTGACGAGTTAAAACAGAACTCATGTCTTCAACTTGTCACTCGTCACTTGTCACTCGTCACTTAAAAATATATGCCAACTATCACAGACATTGCAGAAGGATTGGACGCGACGACGGACGCGGGCGAGCAGCAGTTGCAGATTCCCGAGACGCTGCCCGTGTTGCCGCTGCGCGACATCGTTATTTACCCGTTCATGATCGTGCCGCTCTTCGTCTCGCGCGAGAAATCCATCCGCGCCGTGGACGAAGCGCTCGGCGAGAACCGCATGATCCTGCTCGCCTCGCAGAAAGACCTCGACAAGGAAGAGCCGACGGGCGACGACCTCTACCGCGTCGGCACGGTCGCCGTCATCATGCGCATGTTGAAACTGCCCGACGGGCGCACGCGCATACTCGTGCAGGGCTTGACGCGCGCGCATCTCGAATCGGTCGAAGAGAGCGGCGAGTATCTGCGCGCACGCGTGGGTATGATGCAGGAGCCGCCCGCGCCGGAGCGTTCGCTCGAAGTCGAAGCGTTGGTCAGAAACGTGCGCGGCTCGATGGAGAAGGCCGCGAATCTCGGCAAAAACATCTCGCCCGAAGTGATGGCGATTGTCGCGAATTTGGATGAAGCCGGACGGCTGGCAGACCTCGCCGCGTCGAATCTCGAACTCAAGGTCGAAGACGCGCAGAGCGTTTTAGACATCGCAGACACGACGGCTCGCCTGCGTCGCGTCAACGAACTTTTGAACAAAGAGATCGAAGTGTTGACCGTCCAGCAGGAGATCAACACGCAGGCGCGCGCCGACATTGATCGCTCGCAGCGCGAGTTCTACCTGCGCCAGCAACTCAAGGCGATTCAGGGCGAACTCGGCGAGGGCAACGAACTCGCCGAAGAGATCGCGCAGTTCCGCGAAAAGATCGAGGCGGCGCACATGCCGAAGGCTGCGGAGGAAGAATCCCTGCGCCAACTCAAAAAACTCGAACGCATGCACCCCGACGCGGCGGAGACTGCGACCTTGCGTAACTGGATGGAGATCATGACCGATCTCCCTTGGTCGAAGGCTTCGACGGACAACCTCGATCTCAAAAAGGCCGAAGATGTTTTGAACGAAGACCATTACGGCCTCGACAAGATCAAGGAGCGAATCATCGAAGCTCTGGCCGTGCGCAAGTTGAAGGAGAAGCCGAAGGGTTCGATCCTGTGTCTCGTCGGCCCGCCGGGCGTCGGCAAAACCTCGCTCGGTCGTTCGATTGCGCGTGCGCTTGATCGCAAGTTCGTGCGTCTCTCGCTCGGCGGCTTGCACGACGAAGCGGAGATACGCGGCCATCGTCGCACCTACGTCGGCGCGATGCCCGGTCGCATCGTGCAGGCTTTGCAACAGGCGGCGACGAACAACCCGCTCATCATGCTCGACGAAATTGACAAAGTCGGCGCGGATTTTCGCGGCGATCCGTCGTCGGCATTGCTCGAAGTGCTCGACCCCGAACAGAACAACAGTTTTCGCGACAACTATCTCGGCGTCACCTTCGATTTGTCGAACGTGATGTTTATGACGACGGCCAACGTGCTCGACACGATCCAGCCAGCCCTGCGCGACCGCATGGAAGTGATCCGGCTCGCGGGCTACACGGAGGAGGAGAAGTTGGAGATCGCGCGTCGCCATCTGATCCCGAAGCAGTTGGACGAAAACGGCATCGCCTCCAAGCATCTGCGCATCTCGAAGGGCGCGCTCGCCGCGCTCATCCTGCAATACACGCAGGAGGCTGGCTTGCGCCAACTCGAACGCGAGATCGGTTCGATCTGTCGCAAAGTCGCACGCCGCATCGCGGAAGGTTCGAGCGACACGGTTCACGTCACGCCGAAAAACCTGCACGAGTTTTTGGGCGTGCCGAAAGTGACGCCGGACGAGGTGCTCAAAAAAGATCAGATCGGCGTGGCGACGGGGCTGGCGTGGACGGCTGTGGGCGGCGAAGTGCTCTTTATCGAAGCTCTGAGGATGAAAGGGAAGGGCGCGCTCGTCCTGACCGGACAACTCGGCGACGTGATGAAAGAGTCGGCGCAGGCGGCCTACTCCTACGCCAAGTCGCGCGCACGCGAACTCGGCATCCCCGAAGACGACTTCAACATCTACGATGTGCACGTACACATCCCCGAAGGCGCGATCCCGAAGGACGGCCCCTCGGCAGGCATCACGCTCGCGACGGCCATCGTCTCCGTCCTCGCGCAGCGTCCAATACGCAAAGACGTGGCGATGACGGGCGAAATCACCCTGCGCGGAAACGTCTTGCCCGTCGGCGGCGTGAAGGAGAAAGTTTTGGCGGCGCGGCGTGCGCGCGTGACGAAAATCCTCCTGCCGCACCTGAACCAGCGCGACATGGACGAGGTGCCGAAGGAGTTGTTCGGCGAAATTCAGTTTATTTTCGTCGAGAACGTCCAGCAGGTCTTTCGAGAGGCTTTGAAGGACAAAGTGACGCCGCCCGCCTCCGGTTCGGCGCGTCCGAAGCCTCTGACGCTGCCCGTCCCGGCCTCTTCGCACTAAGACTGACTAACAAAACAGTAACCACGAAAACACACGAAACAGCACGAAAAGAGGGTTCTACTTCTTGGTGTTGTTTCGTGTGTTTTCGTGGTTCAATTCTTTGCCTTGTGAGTTTGTCAGGTGCCCTAAAACTGTGCGTAAATTTGGCCTGCGGGCGGCGTGAAGTGGAGGGTTTCAAAACGTGCAAATTGGTTGATTAGAAAACGCAACCTGAGCACAACAAAAAGCGTCTTAATAGACTGAACGGCGAGGCGGTTTTTTGATGGAAATCTTGACCGCTTCGCCTTTTTTATCAATTAGATAGGGTTGACTCTCAAAAAACGGTGTGATAAGTTCCAAGACTGCCGCATGCGGCTTTCCGTCCGACCGTGAAGCGGGCATGCGAATCAGCCTTTTCCCGTGAATTTATCACCCTCGCGTTTTATGTAGTGGATGCCGCTCGTGTGGTCTCTCAGTCTCCTGACCGCCTCGTGGATTCGCTTTCAGCCTGTAGTTTAAGGAGAATGACGATTTTGATGAGAACGAGCTTCCCCCGATTGCTTTCCCTGCTGGCAATTTTCACGATGCTGGTCTCGCCGCTGGCGACTGCTTACGCCCAAGGTCTTCCTTCATCCCTGCGCACGACCGTGAACGACGTTGAACGCGACAACCCGCGCGTGTTGCAGATCATGGAGACGGCGGAGCAGCATTACAAACTCGGCGAACTCAATCTCAAAGACAAGAACATGGACGCGGCGCGCACCGAGTTCGACAAGGCGGTTGACTCCGTCCTCGAATCCGGCATGGACGTGCGCTCCAACCCCAAACTCCAAACCTTCTACCTCCAACTCGTCGAGCGCGTCTATCGCATGGAAGTTGCCATGCCCGTCGCGCCGTCGCAAAACGCGAGCAGCCAGCCCGCGCAGTTCGTCGCCGCTTCGACAAATACCGCGAACGACGTTCCGGTCGTCACGCAGCAGCCCGGTTTCCTGCGCGAGCAGAAGTTTGAACCGTCGCCGCTCGATGAGTTGAGCCGTCTGGAATTGACGCCGGAAGAGAAGCAGGTGACGGACGAAGACGTGACCAAACTCGAAGAGGCGAAGAACGCCGTAGACTTCGGCTTCAACTCCAACACGCTCATTCAAGGTTTCATCAACTACTATCAAGGCCGTGGCCGCGCAACGATGGAGACGGGAATGCGCCGCTCGGGTCGTTACATGCCGATGGTGCGCAAGATTTTCCGTGAGGAAGGCGTGCCCGAAGACATCGCTTGGCTCGGTCAGGTGGAGAGCGCGTGGCGTCCGACCGCTTATTCGTGGGCGGCGGCCTCCGGCCTCTGGCAGTTCATCCCCGGCACGGGCGCGCGCTACGGTCTGCGCCAGAACGCCTGGATTGACGAGCGCAACAGTTTCGAGAAAGCGACGCGCGCTTCCGCACGTTATTTGAAGTTCCTCGCGAATCGCTATCACGGCAATTGGGAACTCGCCATCGGCGCGTACAACACGGGCGAAGGCAACATTGACCGCGCCATCTCGCGCGCGGGCGTCGCGGATTTCTGGCGCGTCTATCCGTACATCGCGCAGGAGACGCGCAACTACGTGCCGAACATCCTCGCGACCATCCTGATCGCGAAGAATCCCGCGAAGTACGGCTTCCACAATATTCGACCGGATGCCGCGCTCGCCTACGACGTGGTGAACGTGCCTTCGGCGACGAGCCTGCAACTGATCGCCTCGGCGACCGACACGAGCGTTGACTACATCCGCTCGCTCAACCCCGAACTCCGGCGCGACACCACGCCGCGCGGCGAAAGCTACAATTTGCGCGTGCCTCCAGGTCGCGGCAAGTCGTTCGTCGCGATCTTGAAGCGCATTCCGGGCGACCGTCGCGAATCGGCGAAAGTCATCTCGGTTGCGCCCGGCGAAGACCTCCAATCGGTCGCCGCCCGCACGGGAACGAGCATCGCGCAGTTGCAGATGTGGAACAGCGGCGTTGACCTGCAAGGCGGCGGCAAGATCGTCGTCCCGGCAGGCTCCGTGCGTAACGTCGCGATGGTGCGCCCGCGCGGCAACGTCGGCAGCAGCCTGATCTCCGTGCGCGCCCGCGCCGGTGAGACGCTGGCGCAACTCGCCGCGCGTCAAGGCGTCGGCGCAGACGAAGTGGCACGCCTCAACGCTCTCTCTCCCGATGCCGCGCTCTCGGCCAATCAGGAGATCAAAGTTCCTTCCAAGTCGCCCGCCGCCGCGAGCGGCACGACGGCTCCCGCGCGTCGCCGCAGGTAAGCCGGGCGAAGGGATGAAAGATGAAGGATGAGGGATGAATCCGAAAGTTCATCTCTCATCCTTTTGTTTTAGAGTGACTAACAAAACCATGTCACCACGAAACGACACGAAACAACACGAACCTGATTAGTATTGTTTCGTGTCGTTTCGCGGTTCAATTCTTTAAAGGCGCGAAGTTTTCTTAGACGCTTTTAGTCTCGCTCGCATTCGTTGTTTTAGTCTCACCCACTCGGTCGCCTCTTAAGTTTCGCATCGCTCGCCACGCGCGCGGCTCTCTCCGGCGCGCGGGTTTGTGCGTTCCCGCTTAAGCTATGCTCTTTCGCACCCAGTCGGCTGCCGTCTATGGCATTGACGCTGATCTTGTTGACATCGAAGTTGACCTGACGCCCGCGCGCAACGAGGCCGATAGCCCCGCGTCCGTCACCATCGTCGGCTTGCCCGATGCGGCGGTGCGCGAGTCGCGCGAACGCATCCGCGCCGCCATCAACAACAGCGCGTTCTTCTTTCCCTTTCACAAGACGACGATCAATCTCGCCCCCGCCGACGTGCGCAAGGAAGGCGCGAGTTTCGATCTGCCCATCGCGCTCGGCATCCTCGGCGCAAACGGCGACCTCGGCGAGCAGGATAATCTGATTGACGCGCTCTCCGTCGGCGAACTCTCGCTCGACGGGCGCGTGCGCCCGATCAAAGGCGCGCTCCCAATCGCCATCCGTGCGCGCGACTCAGGCATCAAGTTTCTGTTGTTGCCGGAAGAGAACGCGACGGAAGCGGCGGTGGTCGCGGGCGTTGACGTGTACCCGGTCGCAGACTTGCGCGCGGCGGTCGAACTCGTCGCCGCGTTGCGGCGTGAAACGAATCGTCCCGCGCCGATCAAAGTTGACCCGTCGCTTCTGCTCGCGCCTGTCGGGGCAAGCGGTGTTGACTTCAGCGAAGTGCGCGGCCAACTCGCCGCCAAGCGCGCGCTCGAAGTGGCGACGGCCGGCTCACACAACATTTTGCTCATCGGGCCGCCCGGCTCCGGCAAGACGATGCTCGCCAAGCGTCTGCCCACCATTCTCCCGCCGCTCGAATTCGAGGCCGCGCTCGAACTCACGAAAATCCACTCGGTCGCAGGACTCACGGGGCGCGCAGGACTGGTAACAGAAAGGCCGTTTCGCTCGCCGCATCACACGATCAGCGACGCGGGTTTGATCGGCGGCGGAGCCGTGCCGCGCCCCGGCGAAGTCAGCCTCGCGCATCACGGCGTCTTGTTCCTGGACGAGTTGCCGGAGTTTGATCGCAGCGTCCTCGAAGTTTTGCGCCAGCCGCTCGAAGACAAGCGTGTGACGATCAGCCGCGCCGCGATGTCTCTGACGTTTCCCGCCTCCTTCATGCTCGCTGCGGCAATGAATCCGTGTCCTTGCGGCTTCTGGAACGACCCGACGCGCGAGTGTCGCTGCACGCCGCTCCAAATTCAACGCTACGTCGGGCGCATCTCCGGCCCCTTGCTCGACCGCATAGACATACACGTTGACGTGCCCGCCGTTCGTTTCAAGGAGTTGTCGAACGAGAGCGCGCCTGTGGGCGAGAGTTCGGAGGAGATACGGGCGCGTGTCAACGCTGCGCGCGAGCGGCAACTGGCGCGGCTCGCGGGCGAGGGCATCTTCGCCAACGCGCAGTTGACGCCGAGACATTTGCGCCGTTTTTGCCGTCTGGACGCGGAGAGCGAGCGGATGTTGGAGTCTGCCATGACGCGTCTGGGCTTGTCAGCGCGCGCGTATGATCGGATACTAAAAGTCAGTCGTACTATCGCGGATTTAGACGCTGCGGAAGAAATTCGCTCCGCGCATGTCGCGGAAGCCGTCGGCTATCGTTCGCTCGACCGCACTTACTGGACTTGAGCGGCGCGAGTTGAGTTAATAAAGCACGAATACAGACAAATTTAGCCTGAGCAGGGCAACGACCGATGAAAAGCCCCGCATCACAAGACGCGGGAATTAAACTCGCCGGAAGCGCGGCAGCCCGACTGCGCGGCGCGGAAGGCGGGCATGCCGAACGCGGAATCAAAGCAAGTTCATCTCGGTCGTAAGTCTGGAGAGAAAATTCTTGACTGCACTCGCTTCTGCTCACCGAACAATATTCGGACACGTGACCGCAACCGAGACGGAAAACCTACAGGCTTCTGACCCCACGTCGGATTACAGCCTCGCGCAACGCGCGGCGAGCGGGGATTTAGCGGCCTTCGAGACACTCTACGAGCGGCACAACCGGAGAGTCTATTCCCTCTGCCTGCGCATGACCCAGAACGTGGCCGAGGCCGAAGACTTAGCCCAGGAAGCCTTCAT
>DASYMM010000349.1:0-8048 GCA_036009085.1 Pyrinomonadaceae bacterium
AACGCTTCCAAGGCCAAAAGTTTCACTCCGCGCGCTGGCGACATGATTACGATCTCACGGGTCGCCGCGTGGCCGTCGTCGGCACGGGCGCGTCGGCCATACAGTTTGTGCCGGAGATACAACCGAAGGTCTCGCGCCTGCACATCTTCCAGCGCACGCCGCCGTGGATTATGCCGCGCAGAGACCGCGCCCTCGGCGCGCGTTCGCGTCAACTCTTCCGCCGCTGGCCGCTCGCGCAACGCGCCACGCGCGCAGGGATATACTGGTTTCGAGAAATCTTCTTCCTCGCCTTCCGCCATCTGCGCCTGTCGCGACTCATCGAGCGTCTCGCGCTGCGCCATCTCAAAAAGTCAATCGCCGACCCGCAGCTTCGCGCCAAGCTCACGCCCACATACGCCATCGGCTGCAAGCGCATCCTCGTCTCCGACGATTACCTGCCCGCGCTCGCGCGTCCGAACGTCGAACTGGTGACGGCTGGAATCTCGGAGATACGCGAGCAGTCCATCGTCGATGACGAAGGCGTGGAGCGACAGGTTGACGCGATCATCTTCGGCACGGGCTTTCAGGTAACGGATCAACCGCTCGCGAAACACATACGCGGAAGCCACGGGCGCACGCTCGAAGAGGTGTGGGCGGGAAGCCCGCAGGCGCACGCCGGCACGACCGTCGCGAACTTCCCCAACCTGTTCATCCTCATGGGGCCGAACACGGGACTCGGACACAACTCCGTGCTCTACATGCTCGAAGCGCAGATCGAACACCTGCTCGCCGCGCTCGCCTACATGCACAGACATGGCGTGAGCGCGCTCGAACCGCGCCCCACTGCTCAGGCCGCCTACGTGGCCGACGTGCAGAAGCGCATGCGCGGGACGGTCTGGACGGCGGGCGGCTGTGCCAGTTGGTATCTCGACCGCACGGGGCACAACTCGACGCTCTGGCCTGACTTCTCTTGGCGTTTTCGCCGCCGCGTCGCACGCCTGCGCCCCGACGAATACTTGATGCGAACGCCGCAAGGCTTGAGTCCCGCAGGGACGATTGAGAATAGCCCGGCACTTTAGTGCTGGGCACGATATGCATAAATGTTAAGAGAGTCACGTAGGGACGATTGAGCGTGGCATTCAATCGTCCCTACGTGACTCAAATGTTTAATCCCGAATTGTCCACAGCGATAAATCGCCGGGCTACTATCAATCGTCCCTACGGGACTTTTCAAACTGCTTCTAAAAATTCATCTCGCCTGCCATTCGCTGCGGAGGAGTCCGTAGAAGAGTGAATCCTGGATGCCGCCGCCAACGAGCCAACGCTCGCGCAGGTAGCCTTCCTGCCGGAAGCCGAGTCGTTCGAGCGTCCTGATTGATGAAGCGTTGCGCGGGTCAACGTCCGCTTCGAGCCGGTGGAGGTTGAGTTCGCCGAAGGCGTAGTCGAGCAGAGACGTGAGAGCTTCGCGCATGTAGCCGTTGCCCCAGTGCTCCCGGCCGAGTGCGTAGCCGAGTTCGGCGCGCCGGTTGTCGGGGTCTGGATGAAACAGCGTGCAGGTGCCGATCACACGGTCGTCTGCGCGACGCGCGACGCCCCACTGAAACAACGCGCGACGCCGGAAGCCGTCTTGAATGTGCGCGAGCAACTCGCTCGCCTCGCCTATCTTCTCAAGCGGCGGCGAACTCCAATAACGCATCACGTCAGCCTCGGAGAAGATCGCGAAGAGCGCGGGCACGTCTTCTCCGGTCAGCCAGCGCAAGGCTATTCTGCCGGCGGTAATTGTGGGAAGCGTCTCCGAATTGATCATCACATCAAACTCGACTTAAAGCGCGCGTCAGACACGTCCGAACGCGGGATGATACTTGACCAGACCGCGCACGCCGTCGAGCGCGCCCGGCACGAGTTCCGTCGCCATAAACACTTCGTCCGGCACGTCGTACTCAGAGCGTAGCCCCAGGCGGCTCGCCGGAACGAACCCGAAGCGCGGATAATATTCGGGATGCCCGAGCACGACCACGACCGCGCACCCCAAGTTCAGGCACGCCCGCAAACCCGCTCGCACCAACCGCGACCCGACGCCCCGTTTCTGATGTTGCGGGAGGACGGCCATCGGCGCGAGTCCCATCGCCGCACCTGCGGTTGCCGTCGTCGTAATTGATTCTTCCGGCTGAATCGTGACCGGGCTGAAGAAGATATGCCCGACGACTTCTCCGTTCTCGACAGCGACGAGCGAAACGCGCGGGTGTGCCGACGCACGCAGCGCGTCAACCAGCGACGCCTCCTCCGTGCGCCCGAACGCCAGTTCGTTGAGTTGCCGCACGGCCGGCACGTCTGCCCCGGATTCTTCCCGCACAGAGATCATCCGTCACTCCTACCGGCCGCTCGAACCGCCGTCTCTACTTCAAACTCGAAGCGCTCGCTTCACTTCGACGTTTTTGTGCGCGTGTACTGCGCGAGCGTGCGCCCTTGCGCCGAGTCTTCGATGAGTTTCGCCAGACGCTTCAAGCGCGTCTCTTCGCGTTTCGCGCTCACCACCCACCAGCCCGCGAGTTTTCGATAAGAGGGCGTTTGCGCCTGAAAGAAATCCCACGCCGCCTTGTTTTGCCGGAGTCGCTTTTCGTAGGGCGCGGCAAGCCCCTCGCCCCTCTGTTCATACGCGTAGATGCCCGAACGGTTCTCCGTCCGCGCCGCGAATGCTTCCAGACCCGCAGGCTGCATCAACCCCTGCGCGGCGAGTTCCTGCGCGCGCTGGATATTAACCGCGCTCCAAATGCTCTTCGTCCGGCGCGGCGTAAAGCGAATCGTATAACTGAGCGCGTCCACGCTTTTGCGTATGCCGTCAATCCAACCGAAACAGAGAGCCTGATCGACAGACTCAGGCCACGTGATGCCCGGCTTGCCCGAATCCTTCTTGTAGAAGCCGACCCAGAGTTCCCGCCCGGTCGCATGATGCCGCTCCAGCCAGCGGCGAAAGTCGTTCGGCGTCTTGAAGAATCTGATTTCCATTAGAAGTTTATCCTGACGTTAATTCGCAAACTCTACCGGCGCGCAATTTCGTTGCCGTCTGCGGGCACCGTAGATTACTCTAAGTTGTCGCGACGGAGACACAAAAATTCATAACTTCACCCGTTTTCCGGGGGAGACCGATGTTGTTAGACGCGAAAGGCAGAACTTGTGCCGGTTCATCAAGCTACTTTCAGGGGCAGCAAAAGAGACGATGGTTTATTCAACTCAGATCACACGCGCCAATCCGACTTTAGTTATCTTCCTGCTGGATCAATCCGGCTCGATGGCCGACCCTTTCAGCGGCGATCAAGCGATCACCAAAGCCGACTTCGTCGCAGACGTAGTCAATCACACGCTCCATGATTTTGTGATTCGCTGCACCAAGACCGAGGAGGTGCGTAATTACTATTACGTCTCCATCGTCGGTTACGGGCGCACGACTGGCTCCGCTTTGGCGGGTGGGTTCGCGGATCGCGCTATCGTCCCCATCGCCGACGTGGCCGACAACCCGCAGCGCATCGAGACGCGCCACAAACGCGTGTCGGACGGCGCGGGCGGCGTCGTGGAGATGCCGGTTCGCTATCCCGTCTGGGTGTACCCGCGCGCGGGCGGCGAGACGCCGATGTGCGGCGCGTTCGCCCTCGCCAAGTCGCTCATCGAGCAATGGCTCGCCGAACACCCGCGCGGCTTTCCGCCGACGGTGCTCCATCTCACGGACGGCGAATCGAGCGACGGCGACCCGACCGAACTCGGCCAGCAGATCATGTCGCTCTCGACCGACGACGGCAACGTGCTCCTCTTCAACTGTCACGTCTCCACCAACCGCCGCCGCAAAGTCGAATACCCCACCGACGATTCGGAATTGCCAGACCATTTCGCGCGCACGCTGTTTCGCGTGTCGAGCCTGCTGCCGGAGAATTTCCTCGGAGCCGCGCAGCAGTTGGGCGTCAACGCCAACGCAGGTTCCAGAGGTTTCGTCTTCAACGGCGACCCTTCATCCGTCGTCCAGTTCTACGAGATCGGGACGAGTTTGACAGGTATGACGCCGCACATCTGGATGGAATCTTAAAGCCGCGCCGACTTCACCGCCGCGCGCTCCGCCGACAACTGCGATGACTTCTCCGAACTGGCGCATCGAAACTCAACACTTCCTCTTGCAGAAGGAGGACTGCGCCCCCTCGGAGTGTGAAGACGCGATCAGCATCAACGCACGGTCGTGGCGTTACGCGCTCGCCGACGGCGCGACGGAAGGCTTCGACTCGCGCAGTTGGGCGCAACAGTTGGTTGACGCTTGGACAGAGGCCGACCCCGCGCCGCTCACGTGCGAGCTTTTTCGCCCGTGGGTTGAAGAACAGGGGCGGCGTCTGCACGCCGCTTGGACGGGTCGCGCGCTCCCGTGGTATGCGGAGGAGAAAGCGCGGCAGGGTTCCTACGCGGCCTTCGTCGGCCTCGAACTTCGCACAGACAAAGACGCCTTGCGCTGGCAAGCCATCGCGCTCGGCGACTCCTGCATGATCCAGCGTCGTCGCGGCGAAGTCTGCCGCGCCCTGCCCATCTCCGATAGCAGCCTCTTCAACTCTGCGCCGCTGCTCGTGCCGTCGCTCCGTTCGCTACAGGAGACCGTGCTTCCGCACGCCACCGTTGACGAAGGACTGGTCGAACGCGGCGACGTTTTCCTGCTGCTTTCCGACGCGGGCGCGGCGTGGTATCTCAAGCTCTCGCAGGAGCGAAAGGCCGTCGCGGCGGAGTTTGATTCGCTGCTCGCGGCCTCGGACACGGGCGCGCTCGGAGAGTTGTTCCGGCGCGAGCGTCAGGCGAAACGAATCGTTAACGACGACATTGCGATTCTCAGGGTCGCAATTGAACACGGCGCGTCTCCTTTCACCGTTGAGTAATTGGCGAGTGATTTATGTCGAGCCTCACGACACCTTCATGGCCTAGCGCGCGACAGTTCGCCGAAGCCATCCAATGCCCCGCCATCTGCTTCAACGAGCCGCACATTAAAAAGCTGCTGCCCGCCGTTGACCGTCTCGGCATGCCGCTCGTCACCTCCGGCCAGTTCGCCTACGTGTTCAAACTCAAAGCCACGGACGGGAGCACGCCCGTCGCCGTGCGTTGTTTTCGCGGCTACCTGCGCGACCGGGAGGAAAGGTACAAGGCGATTGACGCGCACCTGAGCGCGCAGCACATCCCCGCGCTCCCGCGCTTCAAATATTTCCCTTACGGCATACTCGTCGCGGGGCGCAGGTTCCCCACGCTCATCATGCAATGGCTCGAAGGCGCGACGCTGGACGTTTATCTGGAAGACGTGTTTGACAAACCCGAAGTGCTCTGGCATCTGGCCGACGAGTGGTTGAAACTGGTGTCGCGGCTGCGCGAAGCGGGGATCGCTCACGGCGACTTGCAGCACGGAAACATCATCGTCGAACAGGGTCAGTTGCGCCTGATCGATCTGGACGGCATGTACGTCCCCGCGATGCGCGGGTTGCAGGCCAGCGAAGTCGGCCATCAACATTTCCAGCATCCCGCCAGAGACGCGACGCACTTTGACGCAACCATTGACAACTTCTCCGCGCTCGTTATCTACCTGTCGCTCATCTCGCTCGCCGAACGGCCTGAGCTATGGAGCGAGTATCACGACGAAAATTTGATCTTCACGAAAGAGGATTTTCTCGACCCGGCTTCGTCCACCCTGCTCGCCAAGATCAAGACGCTCGGCACGGAGCACCGCCAACTCGCGGAAATTTTAGAGACGGCCGCCATGCTCGATCCGGCGGAGACGCCCTGCATCGTCGACCTCGTCAGCCCGAAATCGAAACTGCCCTCGTGGATGGTTGCGCCCGCCGGTATGGAAGTTCAGGAGCGTACGCGCGAAGCCACGGACTTTGAAGTCGAGCCGGTGGCATACAGGAATCTTTGGGCGCCGGAAGAGACGCAAGCGGCGACGGTCGCCGCGTCCGCGAGCGCGGTGCCGTCCATCACCAACCCGGCGGCGGTGCCCGTGTCGAACCAGTCGCCGCGCAACCCGCTGGATATTCGCGCTAACACCTTCTGGTATGCGCGCGACCTTGCCGACCGCTCCTATATTTACATCTGGGGGCTATTCTTATACAGGTGGGTCTACGCAATCTTCGAGTCGTCCGGCTTGGGAGTTGTCGGTGCGGCGCTGTTCACGCTCCTGTTGCCGGTAGGCGGCTTCCTCGGCTACGGGTTCGTGCGCGCCATCCTCGATTGGAGTCTGGCTTCGGACGACCCGCAGCAGACATCTTTCGGCGCACCGAGCGTCCTCTCCATCCTGCAACCCGCTCCTCCAACTCGTGCGCCCGCCGCGCTCAGTGCGCTCACGCCGCGTCCCGCCGCGATGCTCTCGCCGAAGGCGAACGCCTACGCGGTTGTCGGAAACAGCAGTTTGAAGATTTACCATCTGCCCGCTTGCATCTGGGTCAAGAAAATCTCGCCGCAACACAGCCTACAGTTTGCCTCGCCGTCGCTGGCGGACGCAGAAGGCTATCGCCCCTGTAAAGTCTGCGACCCCTGACGAGAAATATAACTGACTGCAATTGGGCGAAACTCTCTGCGTCATCTCTGCGTGTCGCTCTGCGACTCTGCGGTGAATCTTCGTCAAGTAAGCATTCACCGCAGAGACGCGGAGCAAGCGCAGAGAAGTCGCAGAGAAAAAACTTAAGTTTCGTGCTGGATGTTTTGAGCGGGGCTTTCTGCCGGAATCATCGAAGGGCAAACTCGTAGATCATAAACAGTCCGAAGCTCAGGCTGAAGAGACCGGCCAGCCCGTGCACGGCCAGATGCGCGCGCTTGAAGCGAGTCGCCGTCAGATAGACCGGCAAGCCGACGAGCGCGCTCATCAACATCATGCCGCCGATTGAGCCGACGCCGAAAATCGCAATGAACCCAAGCTCGACGAGCGGCGAGGAGATGGTCGGGAGAACCAACAACATCAGCGACGCGCTCCCGGCCAACCCGTGAACCATGCCGATGAGCAACGGGCGCGCGCCGAGTCGCAGCCCGTGGTGCGTGTGCGGGTCTCGTTCGGGCGCGCCGTCGTGGATGTGCGGGTGGACGTGCGCGCGCGCGCCGTGCTGGTGCGCATGTAAGTGCAGGTGGCCGCCGCGCCTCAGCTTCCGCAGGGCGTTGGCTCCTAACGCCACGAGCATCAGGCCGACGCACAACTCCAACGCTTGCGCCGTTCGCGCGCCGATCTCAAAGTCGAAGAGAATGACGGCGAGGCCGACGACGAGCAGCGAGATTGTATGGCCGACGCCCCACAGACCGCCGACGAGCGACGAACTCAAGAGGCTCCTGCGTTCGCTCACAATCGTCGAAACGGCTGCCAGATGGTCGGCTTCGACCGCATGCTTCAAGCCGAGCAAAAAGCCGAACAAGAGTATTGAAGTAATAGGTAGTGAACTCATCAACAGCTTCCCGGCAGTTGCGCGCCGATGGCAATTGCGCCTGCCTTCGTTCGCCCCGCAGGTCGAATCTCGCCGCGCGCGAACATGCTCCTTGTCAGGTGGTCTCGGATCATACCACTGTTGACAACTTTGTCTCCCATCCATGCGCGAAGCGGAGCGGCGGGCGGGCGACTCGCTCACGGAGAGCGGCGCACGGGGACGGCAAGACTCTGCACGTTCCAGCCCGCCAGCGCGACTTCCAACTCGCCGCTGCCGACGCTGGCGGGCACTTCAATCGTGAGGCGGCGTCTTTCGCCCGGCAGCAGGGAGATGAAGTTGTCGTCTGCGTAAGCGGGCAGCACGCGCGTATGCTTGCGTGCGTCGCGCACGGTCGCTTGCAACGCCAACGCCACGCTCCCGCTCCGGTTCGCCAGTTCCAAGCTCACGCGCACCATGCCGCACTCGCTCGCACGCATCGCCGAGCATTCAACCGCAGCCTCGCGCATGTCGTTGAGCCGCCGGTAGCCCGCAGCCTGCGAGGCGTACCAGTAGAAATTTTCGGAGAGCACGCGACCGGCCTCATCCTTGAGTTCCAGTTTGATGAAGACGACGCCCTGCGCAGCCTCTTCCGGCAGTTCGAGACGAAAGCTCTCC